>CAIQHJ010000034.1 GCA_903871575.1 uncultured Bacteroidota bacterium | reverse complement strand
CTGTTTACAGCATCCACAATGATTTTCAATCCCGCTGCCTTGATGGCTTTTTTATCAACCCATTCATATGCTAGAATTGCATCGATGTGCGCACGCAACATATCCGTGTTGATGCTGATGGTGCCCAGATGATCTACGTCAACAAAATGGAATGACTCTTTTTCTGCAATGTTTAAAATGGTTTTTCCTTCTTCACCGCTGATAAATTCTCCTTTATTGTTGAGCAATTTTAACGCATTCCACTCTTTTGGATTGTGACTTGCGGTGAGGATAATGCCACCATCGGCTTGCAAGAAGGTGACAGCCATTTCAACTGTTGGCGTTGTACTCAAATCTACATCAATAACATCTATGCCTAAACTCGTTAATGTTGCATTAACCAGGTCTTTAATCATTTTTCCACTGATTCTTCCATCTCTACCAACCACAACTTTTGTGCGGGTTGCATCTGTTGAAGATTTATTAATGGATTGAATCAACCAGGTTCCATATGCAGCTGTAAATTTCACCACATCAACCGGCGTTAAGTTGCTGCCTGTTGCGCCTCCGATGGTTCCTCTAATTCCCGAAATACTTTTTATCAATGACATGTAACACACAATTTGGACGACAAATATAACAAAGGTTTTTCAGTAATCCGCCGCAGTGATGAATATCATTGTTCGATTGTGTTTTTCGGTTGTATGTATGAAATAAAGATTAATCATAAAAACACATGCATTACCTTTGACAAATGTCAGCAGAATGGTTCACAGAATGGTTCGATACGCCCTATTATCATCTTTTGTATAAAAACAGAGATGAGGCGGAAGCCGCAGAATTTATCGATAAACTTATTGCCTATTTAAAGCCAGTAGATGGCGCGCGCATGTTGGATGTGGCTTGTGGAAAAGGCCGTCATTCCATTCATTTGGCCAACAAAGGTTATGATGTTACCGGAATAGATTTGAGCTCATTTAGCATCAATGAAGCAATTAAAAGCGAACAAGAAAATCTGCATTTTTACACCCACGACATGCGCCAACCTTTTTGGATTAATTATTTCGATTACAGTTTTAATTTCTTCACCAGCTTTGGCTATTTCAAAAACAACAGAGACAATCAATCCGCTATTCAATCTATTTCCAATGCACTTAAAAATGGTGGCACCTTGGTATTGGATTATTTGAATGTTCCATACGCTGCGGCTCACATCGACCACCAAAGCAAAGAATGGATCAACAGCATAGAATTCACCATCACCCGTTGGTACGACGATCAAAAATTTTACAAAAAGATTTTAATAGAAGATCCTGCATTACCTACCCATTTATCCTACACTGAAACTGTTTCCAAGATAACGCTAGATGATTTTGAATCGCTCCTGTCATCACATCACTTGAAAATAAAAAAATTGTTTGGCAGTTACGACCTCGAAAATTATCAAACAGAAACAAGTCCACGATTGATTATTGTGGCAGAGAAAATAATGTAATTATTGTTTGAAGAGGCCATATTTCATGATGCAATACAAAGCACGAACACCATCTTTCCAGCCAATTTTCTTTCCCTCATCGTAGGTTCTGCCGTAATAAGAAATACCCACTTCGTAAATTTTTATATTTTTGATTCGGGCAATTTTTTGTGTTACTTCTGGCTCAAACCCAAATCGCTTTTCATTTAATCGAATCGATTGTATCACTTCTGCACGAAACAATTTATAGCAGGTTTCCATATCCGTTAGGTTGAGGTTGGAAAACATATTGGAGATGAATGTGAGGAATTTATTTCCAATGGTATGCCAGAAGAATAAAATTCGGTGTGGCTTTCCGCCAATAAAACGACTACCATACACCACATCTGCACCAGCTTCGATTACCGGCTTCAACAATACATTGTATTCATACGGATCATATTCCAAATCTGCATCCTGTATGATGATGTGTGAACCCGTTGCCTTTGCTATTCCTGTATGTAACGCAGCACCCTTACCTTGGTTTACAGGGTGCTTGTAATAACTGATCTGTTCATTGGGATGCAACTGCACAAAGGATTGAATAGCCAATTCTGTATCATCTGTAGAACAGTCGTTTACAATTACAATCTCTTTTTTAAAATCACCAATCAGTTCAACTTCTACAATTTTTTGTAGCGTGATGTGAATGGTTCTGGCCTCATTATATGCCGGCACCACAATAGATAGTTTATTCATCGACAAAAAAACTTAGTGAATAAATAGCTTTAGCTCAAACAGATTTACCTTGAATATTCAGATAAAATGCTGAGTTTTGTGCAAAGTAAGTAAGTTCTATACAAACAACACTTATTTTATCCACTTAAATACCTATCAACCCGAATATGCTTAAAAAGCTGATTGAATTGGATAAATGGTTATTTGGTATCGTCAATGGCCAAACCGCCAACAATTGGTTTGATACCATCATGCCATTCATTCGACAACCTTTCACTTGGTTTCCTTTGTATTTATTTTGGATTGTTTTCGCCATTGTCAATTTCCCAAAAAAAGCATTCGCTTGGATTTTGGGTTTATCCATTACAGTTTCCATAACAGACCTCATCAGTAGTAGATTAATCAAGCCTTCTGTTGGACGATTGCGCCCTTGCAATGACCCTACTTTGGTAGATACCATACGTTTGATATCGGACCATTGCGGACAAAATGGAAGTTTTACTTCTTCACATGCTGCCAATCATTTTGGATTGGCAATGTTCATTTTTATCAGCATGCAAAAAATTTGGGGTAAATATGCTGCCGTCTTTTTTATATGGGCTGCACTCATTTGTTATGCACAGGTGTATATTGGCGTTCATTTTCCTTTCGATGTAATCGGTGGCGGAATACTTGGTTGTTTGATTGGCTGGATGACATCAACATTGTTTCATAAAGCATGTGGCAACATCACGCTTCAATAACTGAATATGGAAAGAAAATATCTATTGTTTATACTCGCGCTGTTGTGTGTTTATTGTCTTGGATTTGGTATCAACATTATGGATATCGACGCCGGTCAGTATGCATCCATGAGTAGAGAAATGTTGGAAACTGGACATTTTCTTCAGGTGTTTGATATGGGAAAAGATTACCTCGATAAACCCCCATTTTTATTTTGGATCAGCGCCATGAGCATGAAAATTTTTGGCGTCAATAATTTCGCTTACCGATTGCCTTCTTTCTTATTTGGCATGTTGGCTGTTCTATCTACTTATAAGCTAGCGAATTTATTTTACAGTCAAAAAACCAGCTTTATTGCTGCCTTCGTGTTGGCATCCACTCAAGGATTTATTTTGATGAACCACGATGTAAGAACCGATACCATCCTTATGGGTTGTGTTGTTTTTAGCATCTGGCAGTTGGCTGCTTGGTTTCAATTGCAGAAACCCATTCATTTCGTTGCGGCCTTTGCGGCCATCGGCTTGGGTATGATGACGAAAGGTCCCATTGCATTGATGGTGCCTTGCTTTGCTTTTGGTACACATTTTATTTTGCAAAGAAACTGGGCTGCAATATTGAAGTGGGAATATTTGTTGGGCATACTCATCATCTTGATTTGCATCTTCCCCATGTGTTGGGGATTGTATCATCAATTTGATGCACATCCCGAAAAATTAATTGACGGAAAGCAAGGTGTTTCTGGCCTGCGTTTTTTCTTCTGGACCCAAAGTTTTGGTAGAATCACCGGTGAATCGAGTTGGAACAATGGCGCCAATATTTTCTTTCTTTTACAAAATATGGCCTGGTCATTTTTACCTTGGATTTTGTTTTTCTTGATTGGATTTTTCAAACAAATCGCAGCGTTACTCAAACAAAAATGCATCATTTCAAAACAACAAGAAGCCATCACCATTGGCGGATTTTTACTCAGTTATTTATCGCTGGGCATGAGCAAATATCAACTGCCGCATTATATTTTTGTAGCCTTTCCTTTTGCTGCCATTATCACCGCAAAGTATTTAACAGCGTTATTTGAAGGGCAAAAGGAAAAAGCAAGAAAGCTTTGGTTGAATCTGCACTTTTTTATTTTTGTGTTGCTGTGGTTGGTGTTGATTGTTTTGCTGGCTATACCATTTCAAACAATATCAAAAGTATATCCGATTTTAGCTGGCTTTACATTGATTGGGTTGGTAATACTCTATTTCAGCATCAGAAAAAAACAAACTGCTATTCTTATGATTTGTTTGTACAGCAGCATAGGATTGAACTTATTTTTAAACGGATTATTTTACCCTGCGTTGCTCCAATACCAAGCAGGCAGCAGCGCCGGCACTTGGATAAAAGAACACCAGGTGCCCACCAAAAATACCTTTACGTATCAGTATTTCGTGTGGAGAAGTTTGCATTTTTATGCTCAGGGACTGATTCATGCAAAAGATGATATTTCAACAATTCAATCGGGCGATTATATTTTGACAGAAGCAACTAAGCTCAAAGATTTTGAAAATAAACCGTTGCGATATGAAGTTTTGCACCAAGGAGTAGATTTTCCAGTTTCAAAAATATCGCTTCCTTTTTTGGATCCCAAACAACGCGAAAGCAGCCTCCGGAAATATGTGCTCATTAAAATTAAATAGTATTTTTCTACCCAATGAAAAGTTCAATCCTTATATTTGTAGGGCATAGGTAATGAGAATGCTCATTATTTTTACTCATCACAACATGGAAATTTTCATATTACTGCTTCTCATTTTTCTAAACGGCTTATTTGTTGTTGGCGAAATTGCCCTAATTAGTGCCAGAAGAACAAGGATGGAGGGAATGGCCAATAAAGGCGATCTCAAGGCTAAAGAAGCACTTGCACTCATCGATCATCCCGAAAGATTTTTAAGTACCGCACAAATTGGTATGACGGGTATCGCCATTCTTACTGGGGTATATTCTGGAGAAAAATTTGGGGAAGATTTAAAACCCTTACTCGAGCAAATCGATTACCTCAAACCATATGCTGCAACTTTATCCACGACATTGATTGTTGTAATCGTAACCTTCTTATCCATCATCTTTGGCGAGTTGATTCCTAAAAAACTTGGATTGCTAAGGGCTGAAAAAATTGCCAGAATTGCAGCTGGTCCGATGAATATTGTTTCTATTGTTTTTTATCCATTCGTATGGCTATTGTCAAATATTACCGCCTTGATTTTTAAACTCTTTGGCATCAAAAAACCATCCGACAATGCCGTTACAGAAGAAGAAATTAAAGCCATGATAACCGAAGGAAGCGAACATGGTTCTATTGAAGAAGATGAGAAAGAAATCATAGAAAGGGTATTTCATTTGGGCGATAGAAACATCACTTCTTTGATGACGCACCGTACAGAAATTGTTTGGCTCGACAGCAAGGATACGGTTCAACATGTAAAAGACAAATTGGATAGCATTGTATTTAGCACTTACCCAGTTTGTGATGGTGTGGTAGATGAAATCAAAGGCATTGTTTATGTAAAGGATTTATTGAAAGCCGCTCCGGATACCGTTTTGGCAACAATTATCAAACCAACTTTGTTTGTGCCAGAAAACAATTCTGCTTATCAATTATTGGAGAAAATTAAAACTACAAAGATCCATGCTTGCTTTATTGTGAATGAATATGGCACACTTGAAGGCATGGTTACGTTGAATGATATTGTAGAAGCCATTGTGGGTGATGTGCCACAAGTTGGCCAAGATGAATACGAGATTGTAGAAAGAGAAGATGGTACATTTTTAGTAGATGCATTGATTCAGTTTTATGATTTCCTAAGCTATTTCGAACGCGCCGATTGGATGAATGAAGGGGAACATGAATTTGATACACTCGCAGGATTTGTATTGCATGAATTGGAACACATTCCCGTAACCGGAGAGAGTTTTAGCTGGAAAGATTTCCATTTTGAAATCATCGATTTAGATGGACAACGTATCGATAAAATTCTTGTGAAAATTTCTAAAGAACTACAAGAAGAATTGGATGAGGATGAAGATTAAAATTTCAATTCTATTTTATCATCTGGGTTGGTTAACTTATTGCTTTTTCTGTTTCCATTAATTGTTACATGCACAACACTGATCTGGTCTTTCTGTACATCATATAAAATATTGTCTTCAATGGCTATTTCGGTTGGTGGCGCTTGACAATTAATTTGGAAATAACTTTCTATTGCATCTTCGTTTTGTTCGTATCCCAAAAACAGCATTTTTTGTTCAATTGTGTTTACACTAATTTTTAGATGTTGTTGTATATAACGATTAACCATTAACTCCATCTGCGCTTTGTCTTTTGGATGTAACAAATCTATTTTACCGGGATTGTTTTTTCTCAGCGCCGCTTCGAAATCGTTTGTAAAAATCTTACAGGTAATTTCTAATGTATGATCTTTCTTGTTTTCCTCGATGTTCACCACACTTAAATAAATAGGATGACGAATTGCGCCATTGAAAACCATAAGCATAGAAAACAATATTCCAAACAAATACATTTGATGCCATTTATGTTTTTCTAAATACTGCTTTTTCAATGGTATGATTTAAATTGTTGTCAAATTTATGCATTAGCAATTAGGTTTAAAGAAATATGGAAAACTTTCGTTTGTACTTTTCATGGGGTTGGACGCATATCATCAGTTGGGATGCCATGGACCATTTG
>CAIQHJ010000033.1 GCA_903871575.1 uncultured Bacteroidota bacterium | reverse complement strand
CATTCATGCCAAGGTCGCTTGCAAAACGATCGCTGACCCACTCGTATGGATCACCATCGCGAGCTTTTTTAACACCGTATGGCATGTCTTCTTCGTAATAATCATACAACACATCGTACAAGTTTTCACTCATTTCACCAGATTCTTCAAAATCTCTAACATCACGTTTGTAAGTGGTTAGAATATGTTGCATGGTGTGACCAGTGTCGTCTGTAAGTACGCTTTCTGTTAAATCGCGTGTCTTAACTTCATTATATAAATTGTGTAATTTTTCTATTAGTCCTTCATGTACTGTTGTACTTTGACGTAGCGTGTTGTTACCTGGACTAAAATGTGGGTTTGATCCGCCTTTTGAATGCATATCATTGCCTTTGGCAGTAACAGCATCTACGCCGTGTACATGAGTACCTGCATCACCGTGAGCACTGTTTCCAAATGTTTGACCATTATCGCCCATCTCTTCATCAAACTCTTCATCGCCCAACAATGGTTCTGCATGGTCGTGTTCCGCATCATGATGTGCTGACTGCCCGTTTTCAATGTTGCGTAAAATACTCATCAAATCTTTGATGCCGCCGGAACCTGAACCATTCATACTGACATTCATAGTAACACTGTCTTGTTGTTTGGGTTGTTCTGGTTGTCCCATCATACCGCCCATTGGACTGCCAATGATGATGCCTTCTTGTTCCATATTTTCGCCATCGCCATCAGTGTGTACCGGAGCAACTTCTGCACCTTCTTCGATGTTACGTAGCTTGGTCATTAGATCTTGTAAATTCATTATTTTACTCCTTTTACACTAGGCACTTTAACCTGTTTAGTGAAAATATTTTGAAACTTTGTTTTTGTTTCCACTTGCTTACCAGGTTTTTCCTTAACATGCTTTGGAGCGCCTGATGCTAAAATTTCATCATTAATGCCTTTAACTTGTGTACCTTGCGTTTTATCTTTGCTTAGTTCTTTCAAGAAATTCATCTTATATTCTTCGCCTACTAGATTCTGATTATCACTTGATTCTTGCTCCGTACCTATCAATGCTTTACCACTTCGCTTGTCGTTGGCATGATTAAGTTCATGTTCTTTTTCTTCTGCAAAGTTTTTGACTTTTACATTGGCTTGTGCAATACCGCATCGTTCTGCAATCATATCACGAATTTGCAAGCTGGTTGCTGGGTAACTGGTACACACATCAAAAATGGTCATGCCAACATTTTTGTGTTCTGGAAATTCTGATTGGCGTTCTTGAATTGGTGTGCTTTTGCCTGCGCTGCAACTTTGAACATGAAATTGGGCCAAGGCCAGCTTCATCTGAGCAGCACAATCTTTTGGGCAATCGCCGGCAATTTTGACCTTAAATTCATAGATCTTTTTGTTTTCTGTTAAGTAGTCTTTAAAACTCTTCATGATAGAATCCTTATTTTTATATTTAGCAATATTAAGTATCAATTTGTGCTTTATTTTTAGAGCGCAATTTGTACGACTCTCTAAGTTTTGCTAAATGCTCTGGGCTTTTTGGACGCCCTTT
>CAIQHJ010000032.1 GCA_903871575.1 uncultured Bacteroidota bacterium | reverse complement strand
CGTCATTTGCTAAAACTGTTCCCAACGCTTCGCACCAATTCACCTCACCGATAGCAGAAAATGCCAATCGGTAATTCATTAATATTTCCTGTTGCTTTGCAGTAGAAAACGACTTCCATTCATCAGCTGAAAACAAATCTGATTCATATTTTCCTAAGTCTTTGGCGCCGGTTGTTTCAAACCTGCTGATTAAGGTATGTATTGATTCCGCTTTTTTTGTTTCGGGATTAAACCATGATTTGAAAAGTTGTAAAAAAATCCATTGGGTCCAACGATAATAATTGGGGTCGCTTGTACGGATCTCTCTTTCCCAATCGTAACAAAAACCAATCTTATCTAATTGACGTTTGAATGTTGCAATGTTGATGCCTGTTGTATGTGCGGGGTGCTGTCCTGTTTCAATGGCATACTGTTCTGCTGGCAAACCAAAACTGTCAAACCCCATTGGATGCAACACGTTAAATCCTTTCAATCGCTTATATCTGCTAAAAATATCACTGGCAATATAACCCAATGGATGTCCTACATGCAATCCTGCACCACTGGGATAAGGAAACATATCCAATACATAAAAAGAAGGCTTCGTACTGTTGTTGGAAACCTGATACACTTTGTTCTCTTTCCAGGCCAACTGCCATTTCTGTTCTATTGCTTTGAAATTATATTCCATGATTAATATTGTTGTATGTTGATTGGTTTGGTCAACATCTTTTATCTAATTTGAAAGCAAGTTTCTATGTTATTTGCAACCATTGACTACAAAAAATACTGTCCAAACTTTTAACAAAACTTCCTTTTTTGAAGTGCACAAAAATATAACAAAGCAGCTAAAATCCTTTATTTTTGTAACAATCATTGAATAATTCAACAGCATAACACATTATGGCACAATTCGGAAAAGCATCCAGCAAAAAAAGTAAACCTTCGTATGGATATGCAATCATCGGCATGTCGCTTGTCTTGTTTTTGTTTGGTATTGTTGGATGGTTTTTTCTAAACCTGCGTAAAACTGGCGATTATTTTAAAGAAAACATCCAAGTGCATACCTATCTCAATCGAGATGCACCCAAAAATCGAATTGACAGCTTGGTGCAATACATTCAATCGATTCCTTACACCAACAAGGTTGAGTATGTTACCAAAGAAAAAGCCATAGAAAAATGGAACGCAGAAAATGATACCACCTGGAAAATGTTTTTAAAAAACAACCCACTTCCAGAAAGCATCGATTTTTATGTGAAAGCCAATCATGTGGAAGAAGACAGTTTGAATATATTGTCAACACAGCTGCAGTCAGCCTTTCCTGGAGTCATTTCTGAATTTCAGTTTCCCACAGAAACCGTTGCTAAAGTGAGCAACTATGTAAAAACTGGCGGCATCATTTTCCTTATTGCAGCCATTTTATTAACCATTTTGGTTGTGTTCTCCATTGACAATACCATCCGTTTGGCCATGTATAGCAATCGATTTCTCATTAAAACCATGCAAATGGTTGGTGCTACCAGAGGTTTTATTGCAAAACCCATCAACCAAAGAGCGATTATCAACGGCCTGATTGCTTCATTCATTGCCATCGTTGCCATTTGGAGTTCTGTAATGTTGATTGAAAGTTTTATTCCAGATTTTAAATTGCTGCACGACAACAGCGGACTTACCTCCTTATTTTTTGTGATTATTTTACTTGGTATTTTGATTTCAGTGTTCAGCACCTACCGTTCTGTAATCAAATACCTCAAAATGAAACTCGACGACCTTTATTAAGCCAAAAGATTTTTTATAGTATATTGCAAATTCAAATTGAAAAAAATGGCTACAAAATTAAAAACAGAGATACCAACACCAACATCCACTAGTACAGGCGTATCCTTGTTTTCAAAAGAAAATTATATTTGGATGCTTGCTGGTTTGATCATACTAGCCATCGGATTTTTTTTAATGGCGGGTGGAAAAAGTGCAGATCCAAAAGTTTTCGACCCCAATGAAGTTTACAGTACAACCCGCATCACGGTTGCACCCATACTCATTGTAATTGGTTTTATCATCGAAATCATCGCCATCATGAAAAAACCAAAATCCAATTCATAAAATTTATTATTCATTGCGAAGTACTTCACTTCGCTTTTTTTTAATCATCCATTCCAGTGACAACCTATCAATCCATTATTATCGGTATTGTAGAAGGCCTAACAGAATTTCTTCCAATTTCTTCTACCGCACACATGCGCATTACTGAAAATTTTTTGGGTATCGCCAATGACGATGCTTTTTCAAAACTCTTTACCATTGCCATTCAATTGGGTGCCATTCTTTCTGTGTTGGTGCTCTACTGGAAAAAATTCTTTCAATTTAAAAACTGGTCATTTTACTTCAAACTACTTACAGCCGTTATTCCTGCTCTTATTTTTGGGAAATTATTCAGCGAGAAAATAGACATCATCCTCGAAAAACCCATCATCATCGCTTTCATCATGATTGCCGGTGGTGTGATTTTTTTATTCATCGACAAAATGTTTACCGTTCACACCATTGAAACCGAAGAGCAAATTAATTATGGCACTGCTTTTAAAATTGGGTTGTTTCAATGCTTGGCAGTTTTGTTTCCTGGCCTCAGCAGAAGTGCCTCAACCATCATTGGAGGCATGAGTTTGAAACTGACAAGAGCCGCTGCTGCAGAATTTTCTTTTTTCCTGGCTGTGCCTACCATGTTGGCCGCTACCGCATACAAGCTATTGAAATTCATCAAAGAAAACGATGGCATAACATCACATCAAATACAACAACTGGCCATAGGAAATGTGGTAGCTTTTATAGTAGCATTACTTGCCATTAAATTCTTCATTGGCTTTCTTCAAAAACATGGATTTAAAATTTGGGGCTACTATAGAATCATTGTGGGTGTCGTTTTGCTCGGTTTAATTTTTTCAGGATTTCTTAAATAACCACTAGAGGCCATATCTTTTTTTGGCTAAATAAAATCCTATCTTCAACTATAATTTATTTTATGCAAACAGCTTCAAAGAAAGTTGTAAATGGATGGGCCATGTACGATTGGGCCAACTCTGTATACAACCTCGTTATCACTTCTACCATTTTTCCTGCTTACTATGCAGCAGTTACCGGCGATAACAACGACCAAACAATTGATACCGTCCATATTTTTGGTCGAACTTTTATCAATACCTCTTTGTACAATTACGCGCTGGGATTGGCGTTCATTGTTGTTGCTTTCTTAAGCCCCATTTTATCTTCTATTGCAGATTTTAAAGGAAACAAAAAACAGTTTTTATTTTTCTTTTGTACAATGGGAAGTTTGTCGTGTAGTGCATTGTATTTCTTTGATGGATCCAATTTGATATATGGATTGGTTTGTATGATCATGGCCTGCATTGGTTTCTGGGGATCATGGGTTTTTTACAATTCATATCTACCCGAAATTGCAGCGCCAGAAGACCGCGACAAAATCAGTGCAAAAGGCTTTGTGATGGGCTATATTGGAAGCGTAATCCTACAGCTTATTTGTTTTGTGCTCGTGTTGATGCCCGATACTTTTGGCATTACCACCGGTAAGGCATCTCAGATTTCTTTTTTATTGGTGGGCATTTGGTGGTGGGGATTTGCCCAATTTTCATTGAACAGATTACCCAATGGATCGCCCAATCAAAAAGTTCAACACGACAATATTTTCACAGGTGGTTTTAAAGAACTTAAAAAAGTTGGAAAACAAATTGCAGCATTGCCAATTTTGAGGAAGTTTCTGTTTAGTTTCTTTTTTTACAACATGGGTTTGCAAACGGTGTTTCTTGCTGCAACATTATACGGCAGCAGTGAATTGCAAATACCTACCACCAATTTAATTGTATCCATTTTGATTATTCAGTTGGTGGCCATTCCGGGTGCTTATTTGATTTCAAAAATCTCTGAAAAAATTGGCAATTTCAATACCCTCATCATTTGTATTTTTATTTGGGTGTTGCTTTGTATTGTTGGGTATTTATTGCCTGCCGGTGGCATCAATCAATTTTATGGCCTAGCATTGGCGGTAGGTTTTGTAATGGGCGGCACACAAAGTTTAAGCAGAAGCACCTATAGCAAGTTGATGCCCGAAACCAAAGACACGGCCTCGTTTTTTAGTTTTTACGACGTCACTGAAAAAATTGCCATCGTTATTGGCATGTTTAGTTTTGCATGGATTACTGAATTGACCGGCTCACAACGCAATTCTGTTTTGGCGCTCACTTCGTTTTTCGTCATCGGCATTTTCCTGCTATATTTGGCCAATAAAAAACACAAACCTGCTCATTAATTTATGCAACTACATACCATTGATACCGGCTTATTTAAATTGGATGGTGGTGCCATGTTTGGCGTCGTACCCAAAACCATGTGGCAAAAATTAAATCCACCAGACGAAAACAACATGTGCACTTGGGCGATGCGCTCATTGCTCATAGAAGACAACAACAAATTGATACTAATCGACAACGGTATTGGCAACAAACAAGATGAGAAATTTTTCAGCCATTATTATTTGCATGGAAACGATACCCTTGCGTCTTCTCTAGCAAAAAAAGGTTTTCATGCAGATGACATCACCGATGTAATACTCACCCATTTGCATTTTGATCATTGCGGCGGAAGTGTAAAACGCGATGGCGAACAACTGGTCACTGCTTTTAAAAATGCAAACTATTGGAGCAATACCCAACATTGGCAAACAGCCACCAAACCCAACGACAGAGAAAAAGCATCTTTCTTAAGAGACAACATTTTACCCATTCAAGAAAGTGGTCAGCTGCTATTTGTGGATGAACACTTGGATCAATTTCCAGTAAATATTCAAATCAGAAATGTATTTGGACATACCGAAGCCATGATGTTGCCAGAAGTTGTGTACAAAGGGAAAACCATTGTTTTTATGGCCGACTTGCTACCATCTGCTGCACATATTCCCGTTCCTTACGTAATGGCATACGACATGTTTCCTTTAACTACTTTACATGAAAAGAAAAGCTTTCTAAACGAAGCCGCAACAAATGAATATGTATTGTTTTTCCAACACGACCCAACTATAGAATGTTGTGACGTGCAATTAACAGAAAAAGGTGTTCGCTTAAAATCTAGCTTTCCGTTAGCTGCTCTATAATTTATCTTATTCCAATAAATGAAGTGAGCGGATATCGCAAATTCTGATAGCCCATCATATCAACTTTTATACTGCCAACAGTAATAGGGCTTTCGGCTCTCAACAACAAATGGTTAGGGTCGTCACTAATCCAGGCACTCATGCCCTCACCTCCCTGAAAAATAGTTCCTTTGATTAAGAGTGGTTTTATTTTAATCGCTTTGAACCTGCCGTATTTGGTTTTTATTTTTTCCCTTCCCATGTACTTTAGATAGAGATGATGTATTTCGTCATCCAGAAACATATCAAATGGAATTCTATCGCCTACTTTGTATTTATCAAAATTGATGTTGCGCGCGTAGTACATGGCGCTAACCACATCTTGCATGCAATCGGTAATTTTATACATGCCATTGGTGCTCACTGCAGTATTTGCCGTATGATTAAACGTAACATTATTGTATATTTTAAAACCGCCCTCATCTACATTTCTGATAAATTTATATGGCTGCAAAGTACCGGTATCAATATAACTTTCGTATCGGTCTCTAACTTTAAAAAAATTATCGAAGAAAGGATATGTATGACCAACCCCAACTGCATGGTACACCGCCTTTCCATTGAATCTTTCCAATGTGGTTGTAAATGTTGCATCCCCAGCTCCGATGTAAGCGCCCAACGTACTGTAATACACTGTCATCTTTACCGTTTCTCCTGAGCTAAACGATGTGTTTTGTATTCCACAGAAATCACCAATATCTTCTTTGTGTTGAAAGCTTAATAAACAACAAGCAATCAATATCATTTTTAATGGATTCATGTTTTTATTTTTTTAGTTAGATACACATGTCATTTATTGCATTTGTACCTATTATTGTTGCGCCTTGCTTATTAATAAGGTGAAGCTTTACTTTATTTATTTGTTGTTGAATTCAACGCACGTTGGCTCAACTCATCTCAATTAATTTATCAACCTCACCCGCATTAAAAAGAAACCTCCCATCAAAGCAGGTATCACCAAGTTGATGAACCATATTGCAAAAGTTGCTGCTTGTATACCCAAAATATTTGTAGAAAACAATCCAAAAATAATAACACCGGCTGTTGCTCTTACCGGCAACTCAGTAAATCCAATGGTTGGCACCAATGCCATGATTTGATAAAACACCGCAACCAACCAAAAACCAACCAACATATTCAAATTCACCTGCATCAATTGCAACATCCAAATGAACTGCAATATAAAAACCAAATACCTCAGCAGCGAATAGAACAACAACCTTAACAAATCTTTGTTCGAAAAATCATTCAATGCATGGAGAAAATGAACCCGATTTTTAAACCAGCTGATGGATGATAACATCAATCCCAGTTTTCTTACTTTAAAAAAAAGCATGATTAATATAACGGTAACGATCATACTCAACAGAATCGTCATTTCGCTAAACACCCAATGCAGGTTGGCTTTTTGAAGCGGTAATGAAGACGTCAATCGAAAATATATCAAACCCATAAAGCCCAAAATACAAGTAATGATCAACTGGCTGATGCTGCCCAAGATGGTTAATGTGATGGCTTTGATTCGATTTTCTGGTTTTAAAAACAACACCCTTCCACCAAATTCTCCTGTTCTGTTGGGCGTGAGCATGGTTACACTGCAACCCGCCATCACCGATTTAAATGCTTTGATGATAGAAACCTTTTCCAACGAATGCAACAGCAATTTCCATTTAAGCGCCTCTATCCCCCAATTTAAAAAAAGCATCAACACCACCACCCAAAAAATAGGCGCCGTCCAACTCTGTTGTATTTGCTTCCATCTTATTTGTAAGTCGGGTTGATGTTGTACCTGTTGAAACAAACTATACGCCAAAATAATAAAGAGCAAGGGGCCCAAGATATAGTTGACCGTTATTTGTATATTTTTGTTCAACGAATTTTTTTATTGGTAAAATTAAGTCTGCCATTGCAAAAACAATCAAAAATCATTTTAGGCATTGATCCTGGAACCCTCATCATGGGCTTTGGGTTAATTGAAGTGAATGCTGGCCGTATTCAATTGTTGGAGATGGGTGTACTAAAATTATCTTCCAAAGATGATGCATATGTTCGGCTTGAAAAAATTCATCAAAAAGTTGCAAACATCATAGCCCAATATCATCCTACTGGCTTCGCCATTGAAGCCCCATTCTATGGAAAAAATGTGCAGAGCATGCTCAAGTTGGGAAGAGCACAAGGCGTTGCCATTGCAGCGGCTATTCAATCGGGATTAACCATTTGCGAATATGCCCCAAAAAAAATCAAGCAATCCATTACCGGCAATGGAAATGCAAGTAAAGATCAGGTGATGAAAATGCTGCAACAAATTTTACAATTTACCGAAACACCCCAATACCTCGATGCTACAGATGCGCTGGCTGTGGCCGTTTGTCATCATTTTCAGGAAAAAACAGCCATTCCCAATCGTGCTGCAAAATCAAACAGCTGGAAAGATTTTTTATCCAACAATCCTGGAAGGTTGAAAAAATAGTTATGATAAATGTGCGCGTATGCTGCTTTGTATTGTTACCAATTCTTCGGAGCTGAGTTGTAGTTTTGGTCTTGTGAAATTCAAATCATCTGCAGTATTGATGGGCAACAAATGCATATGCGCATGAGGAACTTCTAATCCAATGATGCTCACACCACAACGTTTACAATCAAATGCTTTTTCAATGGCTGATGCAATGGGCTTGGCAAACAGCATCAACTCAGCGAGGTATTCATCTGTTAAGTCAAATACTTTATCTACTTCTATTTTGGGCACCACCAACACATGACCGGGCACCAATGGAAAAATATCTAAAAATGCATAGAAATGTTCATTCTCTGCAATTCTATAACTGGGAATTTCACCGTTTATAATTTTTGAAAAAATAGTCATGGTCAATTAAACCGTAATGTTGTCTATTCTGAATTTTAATTGTCCCGCAGGAACGATTACCTCCGCAATATCACCAACCACTTTACCCAACAAACCCTTTCCAATGGGCGAAGTCACAGAAATTTTTCCATCTTTTAAACTGGCTTCTTTTTCAGATACAATTTGATACGTAAATACTTTGTTGTTTGACATATTGGTAACCGTTACCTTGGTCAATATACTTACCCTGCTAAAATCGATGCTCGATTCGTCTAAGATTCTGGCCGTTGCAATCACACCTTCGAGGTATTTAATTTTGGCTTCCAACATGCCTTGTGCTTCCTTTGCCGCATCGTATTCTGCATTCTCTTTCAAATCGCCTTTTTCTCTGGCTTCTGCAATGGCTCTGCTCGCCGCCGGTCTTTCAATTGCTTTCATGTGATGCAATTCTTCCTGCATTTTTTCAAATGTATCCTGGGTAACATAGTTTGTTTCCGCCATAATTGTACTTTTTCCTATTCAAATAAAAAATACAACGCCTTAGTTTACCTAAAGCGTTGCGTAAATACAAATATAGTAAATTGAAATTATGGAAGTGGTAAAAATCCCAATTTTTCCAGCATCACCTCACTCATTTTATAAGTGGCTTCGTGTGAATAACCTGCAATATGTGGCGTGATGATTATATTTTCTTGATGCACCAAATATGAAAATGCTTCTTTTTCTTCCGCAGTATACGTAGTGAATTGCTCATTTTCCAACACATCCAACACCGCACCCGCAATTTTTTTATGCTCAATCGCGCGCAACAACGCAGCTGTTTCCAACACCGAACCCCTCGATGTATTGATCAGATATGGCCGACGTGCCATCCGCCCAAAAAAGGCATCATTCGCAAAATGAAAGGTTTCTGTTGTTAAGGGTAAATGAAAACTGATGACATCCGCATACTGAAGAATGGTTTCTATGTCAACCGATTTTACATGTGCACTGTTGATGTCTGTTTTGTATTTATCATATGCCAAAATCGTTACATCAAAAGACGATAGCAGCCGCGCAAAACTCGATCCTGTATTTCCATAACCTATTATTCCAATCACTTTTCCACTCAATTCCACTCCCCTGTTCTCCTCCCTTTTCCAAACGAATTGTTTTACCTCTTCATTGCTCTTGTGTATGTTGCGCATCAAACCCAACAACAAACCCATCGCGTGTTCGGCAACCGCATTTCTGTTTCCTTCCGGACTACTCAAACAGATTATCCCTTTTGTTTGTGCATATTCCACTTGTACATGCTCCATTCCACTTCCCATTCTGCCAATCCATTTCAATAATATGGCCTTGTCTATCAACGCCTCATCAACATGTATTTGTGTGGAGATGATTAAACCTGTTGCTTGATGAATGATGGAGGATAGTTCTGTGTAAGTTATACCGGGTTGATATAAAAATTCGATGCCCTTTTTTTTTAAGGTGTCTGTAAAAAGCTGGTGAACATGGGTAGTAATGATGATCATATCAAATGGCAGCTATCATGCTGATTTCAACATTTACATTTCTAGGCAACCCTTTTACGGCTACTGTTTCTCTGGCTGGATATTCACTCGAAAAATATTGACCATACACCACATTTACTTCTGCAAAATGTTCCATTCCACTTAAATAAATGGTAGTCTTTAAAATATGGCTAAAGTCTATTCCTTCTGCCGTTAAAATGGATTCGAGATTTTTCATCACTTGGTGTGTCTCTGCAGCAATGGATTCATTGTTGAGCAATTCTGTTCCGGGTATCAAGGCAATTTGACCAGAAATAAATAACAGGTTGCCCGACTTTACGGCTTGATTATATGGTCCAATGGGCGCTGGTGCAGTTGATGTATTGATGATTTGTTTGTCCATCTGTTGAGATTTTTTTAAGCGGTACAAATATATCTTAATCTTGTACCTATTTTTGCTAAAATTACCCACAAATGCATATTGCAATTATTGCTTCTGATAAAGTTTACAAATACTTAACCGACAGCCACACAAACATCCTTTGGAAAAAAATCAGTTTCCTTTCCGATTTGACTGATGCCGCTCAATTTGATGCGCTGATGAATTTCGACGATAATGCATTCACATTGGATTATTCTACCATACAAATTCCTGTAATCATCAACTCGGTTTGCCATACTTTAAAGGAAGGTGGGCATGGCCAACATGTTATTAGAATGAATGGCTGGGAAACTTTCATAGCTAGAAAGTCATGGGAAATGGCAGGAAAAAATCATGAAATATTGGAACAACTCTTTTCGGAGATGGGCATCAAACCCATTTGGGTTGCCGACGAACCTGGGTTTATTTCTGCAAGAGTATTGGCAATGATCATCAATGAAGCCTATTTTGCAAAGGAGGAAGAAGTGAGTACCGAGAATGAAATAGACATCGCCATGAAACTGGGCACCAACTACCCCAAAGGGCCGTTTGAATGGAAGGATGAAATTGGAATAGAACCCGTTTATACGCTGCTTCAAACATTAAGCACAACAGATAAAAGATATACACCAGCTGCATCACTCGTAAAAGAAGCTAAAACAGTATGAGCCTCATTTTGAATATAGATACAGCCCAAGAAAATGCATTTGTTGCCATCGCAAAAGATGGAATTTGCATTGGAAGTAAAACCAATTTGCATCAAAAAGAACATGCAAGCTTTTTGCATCCGGCCATTGAGGAGCTGCTAAATACCACTGGTTTGAAAATGACCGACATCGACGCATTTGCAGTAACCAAAGGGCCTGGTTCTTATACGGGTATTCGGGTTGGACTTTCGAGCGCAAAGGGATTTTGTTATGCCACAAAAAAACCGCTCATTGCTTTAAATAGTTTGGAAGTATTGGCATCCGAAATGCGCCATCAAATCGCAAATCAACAAGCATTGATTTGTCCGATGATTGATGCCAGAAGAATGGAAGTTTTTACAGCAGTATATAATGCGAATCTAACAGAAGTAATGAGTCCTTGTGCACTTGTTTTGGATGCACATGCTTTTGAAACAATGCTTGAAAAAAACATCATATATTTTTCGGGTAATGGTGCAGAAAAATTTAAATCGTTAACCCATACAGACCATGCCCAGTTTATTGAAACAGCCAACTGGATCCATAGCATGTGCCAACTTTCACACATACAATTTGTCCAAAATTGTTTTGACGACCTTGTTGTTTCCGACCCACTTTATATAAAAGAACACCAGACTTTGCAATAATTTAAAATGTTAATGATTTGAAAATTAATTTTTTATGTTATTGATTGCTTGTATTGTTAACATGATTTTATATATTTGCTACAGCTTTATTTCCAAACTTTAAAATTCAAAACTCAAACCTATGATTGTTCCAAATCAACCAGGAGAGATGAAAGACGATGCTACGAACAGTGCAGGTCAATCATTAAAAATCAATTTTTACAATCTTAAAAAAGCCGCGCTTGTTTTAAGAGCCTTGAACCACAAACTTCGCCAACAAATTTTGGTATTGATTGATTCAGAGAAAAAGATTACCGTAACAGAAATTTACGTAAGACTTCGATTAGAGCAATCTGTAGCTTCACAGCATTTGGCTATTTTGAGAAGAGCAGGAATTGTTGTTACCCAACGCGATGGAAAATTTATTTATTACACGGTTAATCACAAAAGAATTGAAGAAATCAACAAATTCATCGGTGAGTTAGTAGACTAATGCATTTCAAACTAAACTATGAAGCAGTTGCCAAAAGCAGCTGCTTTTTTTTATCTTTGATTTTCAAATTGCATATCATGTATATCAAACAATTTTACACCAACTGCTTGAGTGAAGCGGCTTATTATATAGAGAGTGAAGGCGAAGCTATTGTGATTGATCCATTGAGAGATATCGACGCATATCTTACTTTAGCAAAAGAAAGAAACGCAACCATTACCTATATTTTTGAAACACATTTTCATGCCGATTTTGTGAGTGGTCACTTGGATTTAGCCAAACAAACTGGCGCAAAGATTGTATTTGGGCCAAATGCAACCACCGATTTTCCCATTCACATGGCAAAAGATGGAGAAATCATTCCATTGGGAAAACTTGAAATCGAAGTGATGCATACACCTGGACATACCTTGGAAAGTACATGTTATTTATTGAAAGATGAAAACAAACAACCACATGCCATTTTCACAGGCGATACATTATTTGTTGGAGATGTAGGTCGCCCCGATTTGAGCAGCGGCGATATGACAAGCCATGACTTAGCAGAAATCATGTATGATACCATTCAAGAAAAAATATTGCCATTGGCCGATCATATACTCGTTTATCCAGCACATGGGCCAGGCAGCAGCTGCGGAAAAAACTTAGGTCCCAACACACACAGTACAATTGGTGAAGAAAAACAAACCAACTATGCATTGCAACCTCAAACAAAAGCAGCATTTGTAGAAGCCGTAACCACCGGATTATCAAAAGCACCTGTGTATTTTGCTATCAATGCCAACATCAATAAAACGGGTTATGATGCCATAGATACTGTTGTAAAAAAAGGAACAACAGCATTGAGCATCGAAGCATTTAAACAGTTGGTCAATGATGGAGCTTTGATTGTAGATACCCGCATGGCAACTGTTTTCACAGAAGGATTTATACCGGGGTCTATTTTTATTGGTTTGGAAGGAAGGTTTGCAGAATGGGCCGGAAATATTTTACCATTTGATCAAAAGATGGTGTTGGTTACAGAAGCCGGAAAAGAAATGGAAACCGTAACCAGATTAACAAGGGTTGGATTTGATAAGATGGAAGGATGTTTGAATGGCGGATATGAACATTGGTTAGCATCGGGCGAGGCCATAGATATGATCATTGATATCGAAGCTGATGAATTGATGATGGACTTGCCACATGATGAAAACATTGTAGTGGTAGACGTTAGAAAAGAAAATGAATATGCAGATGGCCATCTTGAAGATGCTGTAAATTTACCGCTTCATGAAATGACAGACATTGTTCAGTTGGCACAGTTTGATGAGCAACAAAGTCTTTATATACATTGTGCAGGAGGTTATAGAAGTGTAATTGCTGCTTCACTATTCAAAAGGCAAGGCACAAATAATCTCAGAAATATTTTGGGTGGATGGGCGAAAATTAAACTAGAAGAAAAAGCTAAAATAGTTACGGAAGCCAGCGTTTCCAACTAAATAAAAAGTAGAATACTATCTCGGTGCTTGTTTTGTATCAATCCATTTGTCTTCTAATCCAGAATGGTATTCCCATTTCCAACGACGATGGCTCCACAAATAATTGGAAGGATTTTTTCTGATGGTATCTTCTAAAATATTTCTATACTGCACCGTTAATGAGCCAGGAGATTCTGCTCCAGCATCTTCTACTAAAATTTCCGTTTCAAATTTGTATTTGCCGCGGCTTAATTTAATCATCTTAACAAATACAACAGCTGTATTGTTTTTTAATGCGGCTTTATCAGGACCCGTAACAAAAGGTGCAGGCCTACTAAAAAAATATAGCCAATATGCATTTGCTGTATTGCTTGGATTTTGATCGGCAGCTAGTCCAATTGAGTATTGCGTTTTTAAAAGCTCATGCATTCTGTTTCTAAATTCTGATGTAGATACCAATACCGTTCCTTTTTTGGACCGCAAATCATAAAACACTTTATTGATGGCTTTGTTTTTTATTTTCATGTATACCCCAACAAATGGAATGGGCATTTCTTTTGCAATTTTCCAGTTGGCCAGCTCCCAATTAAACTGATGACCTGCATGAAATTGTATGGATTTTCCTTTTTTAGCCAATGCAATACATGCTGTTAAATCCATTTCCACCATCTTCGAAAACCCACGTTCGGAAATGCTTAGGAGCTTGATGGTTTCGATAAATGTATCGGTGAAATTTTTATAAAACTCCTTTGCGATTTGTTTTTTTTCTTCCTCAGATTTTTCTGGAAATGCAAGTGTTAGATTGCTAAAAACAATATCCTTTCTATATCCCACAATTCGATACATGATAAAGTAGGCAAAATCACTTATGCGATACAATATCATTAATGGCAACAGTGACAAGAGATACAGCAAACCAAAAATTAAATAATACATAAGCATCGCTTATTTAAAATTGTTACAAGATTGTGTTTTGCAAAATGGTTTCTTTGTTTAAATAATCGAGGTTGTAATGTAATCCTCTACTTTCTTTTCTGAGTTCTGCACTTTTTACAACAAGGTAAGAAACCGTAATCATATTTCTCAATTCACACAATTGCGGAGATACTTCTGTTTTTTCATATAGTAGTTCTGTTTCTTCGTGAAGCAGGTCTAGGCGTCTGTTGGCTCGTTTCAATCTTTCATTATTTCGAACAATGCCAACATAATCACTCATCAACAATTTCAACTCTTTTAAACTTTGTGTAATGAGAATCATTTCATTGGGTGCCGTTGTTCCATCAGCGTCCCAATCTGGAATCTGGCTTTTACAATTAATATGGTTGATTGTATCTGCAGCAGACAAATAACTGCGATGTGCAAACACCATCGCCTCCAACAAAGAATTGCTGGCCAACCGATTGGCGCCATGTAAACCAGTACTAGCACACTCTCCGGTAGCAAATAAATTTTTGATGGATGTCCTTCCCCATTCATCTGTTTTAACGCCACCACAACTATAATGTGCTGCAGGTGCAACAGGAATGAGATCTTTGGCTACGTCGATGCCAACACTCATACACTTTTGGTAAATGTTGGGGAAATGAGCGGTAAAAGATTCCATTGGCAAATGTCTACAATCCAAATACACAAATGCTGTCCCGTTTAATTTCATTTCATTATCAATTGCCCTTGCAACAATATCTCTTGGTGCCAAATCTTTTCTTTCGTCGTATTTATGCATAAACGGATTGCCTTGTGCATCACACAATATTCCGCCATCGCCCCTAACCGCTTCCGTTATCAAAAAGGAATAGCCATGAACACCCGGCTCGTATAATGCAGTAGGATG
>CAIQHJ010000031.1 GCA_903871575.1 uncultured Bacteroidota bacterium | reverse complement strand
TTAATAGCACAATTACTAACTGCATTGGTACTTATGGAGCCAAACAATACCACTCTTGGTTCTACGATGCTCGTATTCGTTATGGATAAATTTCTACTCATACTGTAGTTGTTGGATCCATCTATTGTGATGTAATTTCCATTCACACGAATCAAAGGACCATAATTTGTAGCGCCTGAAATAAGGACATTCGCACCCGCAGCTGGCCTTATTGTTAATGTCGTATTCGGCCCCGCATCTGTGTTTTTATTGATGATTAATGGAAACGTTTCACCCGATGAATAAGTTGCATTGATTAATGTAAACACCACATTTCCCGCAATGCACGAACTGTTATATGATGCAATGGCATTGGTTAAATTTGAATAATCTCCTCCTGTTCCAACGGTGTAAGTACCCGATAACGTATTTGAACATGGCTGTGCAATGGATTCTTTTGAATAGCCAATACAACAAAATAGAAGCATCAATACCATACTCATCTGCAACAATATTCGCTGAGAAAACGAAATTGCAAATGCATAAATCTTTATTGACTTACAATGCTGCATGATGTTGTACAATGGGGTTACAAAAAATAGGTCAATCGAAGATTATTGGAGGAAGATTTTTTAGAAGATGTTGGAAGGTTAGAATACCTCAAAAGTAAAAAAATGATTTGAGATTTCATATTAAAATGAACAGTATTTTGTATGACATCAATCAATGGTTATTCAACAACAAAGCGCCGAAAGGCGCTTTGTTAGGTGTTCATGTGTAATTCTCGGTGTTATAGGAAAAAAGCTTATTCTACAATCATTGTCTCTCGAAACAATACCCCTTTGGCAGACTCCACTTTGATTTTATATGCGCCGCCATTGATTTGCTTTTTCAAATTCAAACGAACTTGTTGCATCGATGTGCTGATGTTGCATCTATTGCTTTGTAACAATTGGCCTGCGCTTGTGTATATTTTTATGATATAGTTTCCAGCATCACAATTTTCGAAAACAATATTGGCATGTTGATTTTGAACTGGGTTAGGATAAATTGAAATTTGAGCCGTTCCATTTTCTGAACCCAAGCTTGTTGTTTTATTTTGAGATGGAATTAAACTTACTGTTCTCGGATTAACAGCGGCTCTCAGTTTGCTGAATATGATGTAAAAACGATCCGGCGAATACGATAATGGATCTCCATTTACCGTAAAGCTCGTACTGTTTTCTCCGCGTAAATCTAGTGGCGTAGCTGTTCCCAAATATTTATCCATCAGCTTTGCAGTATATCCCAAGGCAGCAAAATTGGTCGCCGTAAAATCAAACTGATAGCTTTGTCTTTTTAATCCCGTGATGTTGTAAAACAGGGTGTCTGTTCTCAACGTTGGAACACGTTGCTCTGCCACCAATCTGGTGCCCGAACGATAAATGGCAATATTTTCTGTTGTTCCAAATGTCATTTTTAGTGCATCATTTCCATCAATTCCATTGTTATAGTCATTGCTAATCATGGTCAATGCACCATCCAATAAAATTGGACTACCTGCATTCAAAACAGACAATTGAACTTTTAACTGAGGAATAGTTGACTGTTCCCTTGTCACTACATTGCTGCCATTGGTTTTGCAAGTTTCAGAAAAACTCAATGTACCAATAGCCCCCATCGAACGAACCAAAAATGCTTGTCCCGATTCGATGTTGGTATTTCCATTGCTATAACTACCGCCTCCTGGTATAACTGTATAAGTAGAACCAGTTTTCACAATCGTTTGAAATGCGCCCAATCCCCATACAGATGTAGGGCTTGTTGTCAATCTTGGATCCCATACATAGTACACATCTTGTACCCCACCTGTCCTTATTAATTGTCCTGGATCTATTGCTGATGCATATGGATTCCCCACAGACTCATAACGATCGGCCAACACATCAATCGTTGATGGCACATTGATTTCTGATTGATACAATTCTCCAGTTGTTCTTAATGTAGTAGCAGTTGCTGCTTGATTATAAACTGTAACTGACCTATCGCCTCTCAACAATGTCATGTAACCTTTGGTGTTAGCAATAGGCGAAAAAGTTGAAGGTATGCTCACCCATGTTGAATCTGAAGGGTTATATGTTTTCATTGTACCACCGGCTGGTGTATACACATCGAAACCCAATGATGTAACAGCACCTGGTAAATTGCTGGTAATAATTGTTCCATAGCCAGGATTGACAGCATTAGACAATGCGGTATTGCCCTCTTGCCAAGCAGCGTTTACGGTTTGGCCAATTGTAGGTGCCGACAACAACTGCCATGCTTTGGCATGATTTGGCACATATCTTTCCACCGTCACATTTCCCGAAATTTTATTTCCAAAGTACTGCCCATTCTTTGTCATATCTGATACTCTAGCTGTGCCATTGATGTTAGAGGTGATCGTCAAATTTCCATTGGTAATTAAAGTAACATTGCTTTCACCAAATTCAAGCGCACCGGTAATTTTCAGGGTATCATTAGTTCCAGCTAAGGTCACTCCATTGTTGTTGCTCAATTTCAGATTTTGAATTCGATGGGCTGCAAACATGCTACCAGATAATGTTTGAGGAACAGTACCTTTCATGTTTATTGAACCATTCACCGCATTTAAATTACCATTGGTATTTAAAGAACCATACACTTCCAAAGTTTCATCATCTATATAAACAGTAACTCCATTGTCTATGGAAAGGTTTTTCACCTTTGCTATTGAATTACTAATGATTGGTTCGTTGAGCGTTCCTGCAGTGATAACCACATTTGAAGTATCGGTTGGAACAGCACCACACCAATTATTAGGATTATCCCAATAATTATCTGCTGCGCCTGTCCATTTTGAACCAGAAATATTGCTTGTTATACTAAATGTTGAAGGTGCACTACATCCATTAGCACCCGTAACCGTAACAGTATAATTACCCACCGCAGTGACAACAGCATTTGCATTAGAACCTAAACCATTCGACCATGAATAACTAGTCCCACCACTTGCCGTCATATTGATTGAATCAATCTCACAAGTAAGGGCATATGACCCAGTATTGTTGGTAATAGCTGGCGTAGGTAATGGCTTGATGGTGATCTGCCCGGATGGCGCACTTTTTACAAGCTGATTACAGCTTGGCGAAAACACCCTACAGTGATAATAGTATGGACCAGCCAATGTAGGTGTGTAAGTTGAAGAGGTGGCCCCGGTAATTAGCGTTCCGGTAGCATTGGTGCTTGTTGTAGTATAGTACCATTGATACGATAGACCACTTCCGTTGGCAACAACAGACAATATGGTCATTGGAGCACCCAAGCATACATTTTGTGTTAATGTGGAGGGCGGACTTGTTATCTGTAAATTACTGATTACTGATATAGCACCTGATATTGTACTTGTTGATATACATCCAGCTGCACTAGTAATTTTACAATAATAATATAATGTTCCTTGTAAAGCGCTCGAAGGTGAAAGACTGGCTGTTGTTGCACCTGCGCCTGAGAGTGCAGTTCCGCCGGTATAAGATGCGGAAGTATTGCTATACCATTGATACGTTACACCTGCAACTGGAGTTGCCACCGTTAAAGCTGTTAATGCACCACCCTGACAAACTCCTTGAATTGCACTGCTGGGCTGTAATGAAATTTCTGGACCAGCAGTAACCGTAATTTCAATTGAAGAAGAAATTACAGTAATACCATTTGCACTAACTTGTCTTCTAAACCAAGTGGTTTGTGAAACAGCAGCAGGTGTATAGTTTTGAAGATTGTTGGTTCCTGGCGCAGCAGCAAATCCAGCTGATGAGTTAGTTGTGCTCATTAACCATAAATAAGTTATTGCGCTTGCACTTGGAGGCACGGGTAGCGTACCTGTTAATACTTGTGGAACAGAACCAATACAAACCGTTTGGGCATTGCCAATATAATTGTTGGTGATGGTTGGATTAACCATGATTGTAGTGCAGTATAAACCAGATCTTCCACAAGCATCTGTAACTTTAAATTGCACTGTACAAAGTGTTGGAAAATCTACCGTTGGTGCAGTAAAGTTAGTTGTGATGGATTGAGGTGCTGAAAATATTCCATTCAAATCCGATGTCCATTGATAGGATACTATTGTTGATGTGGATGGTGGAACAGAAACTGAAAGCGCAATGGTTTCTCCTGAATTAACAGATGTGGGAATACTGACTGGAATAATGGCCGGTCTTGTACCTATGCCTGCTCTCAACAAAAAATTAGCATATACCCTTGATTTGGCAACATTATCCGCTTCTGTTGGACCACTTTCAAAATCATGGCCAGACAGATACATTACCATTCCCTTGGTTTGATCACCGTAGGCTTTTCCGTATGCTAAAATTGCTGCATTGTTGGGGTATGTAATTCCACTATTGGTATAATTAGATTTGTATATGGCTATTTTGGTTGAGGATCTCCATCCTTCTGGTTTAGGCACATACACTTTTTCATATGCCTGATCAGAATTAATTGCACCATCCAATGTTCCCATGAATTGCATAAATGGATCTCCAGCAATATTGGTGTTTTCCAAACCAGCACCAATCGAATAATTGTACGGAATCGTTGGATTTCCATGTGCATTATAAGCCAACAAACCGTTGTTACTCAAGAAATTCATACCTGCCATGTTTTCAATGAAACTTACGGCATAACAAGAAGAGAAAAACCATCCTCTTTGATTGATAAATGTTCTTAACGAATCTTTTTGTGCTTGAAACCAGTTTTGTGGCTCGGCGTGAGGCAATACGTAAATATCGTCACAATTGGTAATTGCATTGGGAATTCCACCTTTGGTATATGCAGTTATGGGAATTCCAGCTCTTGTATAAAACCCAGTTTCAATTAAAGCGCCAGTTGTTATGTCCAATACTACTTTAGGAATTCTAGTAAGCAATTCATATGTTGGAGGATTAAAATTAGTAGAAGCGTACCTAACCACTACTCCTTGTGCTGCCCAACTATTAATGGTGGATTGAACTACTGAGAGATAAGAAGCAGGAACAATAAATGCACCTCCCTTATAATTAATTCCATCCACAGTAAAATCTGTTTGATCTACTTTGGGTGATGTCGTTACAAATGTTTTATCAGGATTTATTGCCCAATAAACTGGAACATTATAAACGTTCAACAATTGATACAACAACCCATAAGGCTTTAAACCGTTGGCATATGTTTGTGGTGTAACACCCATATCTATAATACATGAACCTGCCTGAAATGTACCAGGACTCTCACAAAATGTAGAGCTTGGCATGCTAATCACAACAGAAACCGGACTTCCACTGCAACCAGAAATGCTTGGGGTAATGATGTAAGTAAGGTTGCCAATTGTTGGACTAGGGTTGTACAATGTTTGATTGATTGGACCTGTTGTTGGAACCGTTTGATTGCTGTATCCAGAAATTTGAGGGTTGTTTGACGATACAGTCCAAGTATATTGTGTACCAGAAATATTGCTGCTTAAATTGATGGTAGCAGTATTCCCTGTGTAAACATAATTGGTTGCAGCTGTTGCGCTCATAATTGGACCTGAACTCAAAACCGATATCACAAAAGAGCATGAATTGCTACATCCACTCCCACTGGTGTAATTGTAGGTGATGGTATGATTTCCCCCACCAGCTGTAGCCGGATTAAAATTTGAACCCGATACACCCACACCACTGAATGTACCACCCAAAGGAGAAGCGCCAGTTAATAAGAATTGTGGCGCACTGGTACAAACGGTCATATTTGATGGACAAGTAACAACCGGTGAATCAAAAATATTTAATGTTGCAGTAACAGCGTTTGAACAAACACCACCAGCAAATGTGTAGATAATGGTATAAGATCCTGCAGAGCTATTTGTAATGCTCACAGTTCCAGTAGATGGATCAATACTTAAACCTGCTGGAGATGAAGTATAAGTCCCACCAACTGGTGCATTTCGTGTAATATTTATAGTGCCTCCAACCGATTTGCAATATGAAAGAGATGGATAATTGATTGAATAAGCATCTCCAGTAATGGTAATTGTTTTTAATGTGCTTAATGCGGCGCAACCACCAGCAGCAGCGATTGTATACGTAATTGTATATGTACCCAATGAACTAGTTGAAGGTGTTATTGCTCCGGTTGTTGCATTCAAAGATAAACCTGCTGGAGATGATGAATAAGTACCACCAGTAGTTCCTGTTAAGGTTGCGGGCTGAGCTGCTGTGATTGTATTACAAAAACTTGTTGATGAATAATTGATGGTTGCAGTTGGCGTAGGCGTAACTTCCAAAGATTTACTTGTTGTTGCTACATTACATGTCCCGCCAGATGAGGTAAGCGTCAACGTTACTGTTCCACTGAAACTTGCTGCGGGTGTATATGTTGCGTTTAATGTTGTAGCGTTGGGTGTAAAAGTTCCGCCCGCTCCACCATCACCCCATGTCCCACCCGTTGCAGATCCTCCAACAGCACCACCTAAAGCTGCAGATGTACCGCCTTTACAAATGGCAGACAATGCAGTACCGGCGTTTGCGGTAGCTGGAGTACAAGCATTTATTACTATACCAGACATCGATCCTAAAGCAGTACCACTTAATGTAACCGTTGCAACATCCGTTACTGCTGCAGCTGGAACAGTTCTATTGGCAACAGCATTTCTTACACCATCAGTAGTTGTGTTTGTTTGTTCATTCACCATCGTCCAGTTTGCTGCATATGATTGATGAGTTCTTGGAGATGTATTTCCATTTCTCAATGAACTGGCTACAATGACTGCCTGATCACCAATACCAACAGCCAAACCCGCAGCAAAAGCCAAGGAACTTGTTGTAGCGGCAATGCTGTTGTAATTCTTGTTATCTGCAATTGGAGTAACTTGATCTACATTATCAAAAACG
>CAIQHJ010000030.1 GCA_903871575.1 uncultured Bacteroidota bacterium | reverse complement strand
TTGAAAACAGAAGACATCAAATTGTTGGCGGATGAAACCAGCGTTTTGATCAGAGCCAATGCGTTGGGTATACCACTAATTTGTATTGTTCAAGGATTTTTTGGAGCAATTGGGTATTGGATATTTGGGGTAGAGGAATGGTTTTTGTGGGGATTTTTTACCGGTGTGTTTGCATTTTTTCCATTGGTGGGAACGATGATTGTATGGGTTCCATTGGTTGCATATATGTATGCAACAGGATTGGAGTGGCCTGCTACAGGATTAACGTTGTATAGTATTTTGGTTACTGGAAATGTTGATTATTTGGCTCGTATGACGTTGATGAAAAAACTTGGTAATGTACATCCGCTGATTACGGTATTGGGTGTTATCGTAGGGTTAAATCTCTTTGGTTTTGTGGGTTTGATTTTCGGTCCGTTGTTGATCAGTTATTTTCTGATACTGGTTAAAATATACATCAATGAATTCACAAATTTTCATCCACGTACACAGGATTAAAAAATGCCAACAATAGCAATACATTCGTTTTGAAAAATTAATGTACCATTATCATTTTTGTATGAGCTAATTGTATAACATTGCGAATAATTAAAATGATTTCAATTTGAAAAAGTGCTTACCCAAAAAAGTGATGCGATTTATATGCGGCTTGTTTATTTTAATTGCGTTAAAAGCGGAGGCACAGAAAGATTCAGCAAAGGCGGAAATGCGTGCGGTATGGGTTGCAACGGTAGACAACATCGATTGGCCAGATTATGCGGGATCGAGTTCAGAAGAGCAGCAAGCTGCATTTATTCGTTTATTAAATACACACCAATGCAATGGAATCAATACCATCATTGTTCAAATAAGGCCATCGAGTGATGCCTTTTATTTGTCTTTGTATGAGCCTTGGAGTCAGTGGATATCGGGGATACAGGGTATGCCACCCATACCCTATTATGATCCATTAACCTTTATGATAACAGAAACGCATAAACGCGGAATGGAGTTTCATGCTTGGGTAAATCCATATCGAGCTGTTCATAACATTTTCAAATCTTCCATTTCAGAAAATCACATCACCAAAATACATCCAGAGTGGTTTATAGATTATGGCGAGAAAAGATATTTTGATCCAGGAAATCAAGATGCACAAGATTATGTAGTGGAGGTAGTGAAAGATATTGTAAAGCGGTATGATGTAGATGCTATTCACATCGATGATTATTTTTACCCATACCCATTGCCTGGAAAAACCTTTGATGATGCTACATCTTTTGAGATTTATGGTCGCGGTATGGCTTTGCCCGATTGGAGAAGGAGCAATGTAGATTCTATTATTTTTAGATTGTTCAGCAACATTAAAAAAATAAAGCCTCAATGTCAGTTTGGGGTTAGTCCATTTGGCGTATGGCGAAACAGCGACAGAGATGCGAAAGGTAGCAAGACGCAGGCTGGTCCAACGGATTATGATTATTTGTATGCCGATATTTTGCTTTGGTTAAAAAAAGGTTGGGTAGATTATGTTGCCCCACAATTGTATTGGGAATTGGGACATCGTGCCACGCCATGTGAGGTATTGATAGAGTGGTGGAGCAAGAACACATTTGGAAAAAATTGTTATATCGGCTTGGGTGTTTATAAAGCTGGGAGCAATGCAGCATGGAAAGACAAAACACAATTGCCAAAGCAGATAGAAAAAATTCGTCAAACACCAAATATTCAAGGGATGATGTTTTTTAGTAGTCGGCCTTTAGAAAACAATGTAAATGGCTGGGGCGATAGTTTGCGGTTGAATTATTTTAAAAAGCCTGCACCTACTCCGAAAATCAAATAAAGCGGCATACTGTATAGGTAATGCTATTCAACAAAATAGCTCAGTAAGTATTTTTTAATGCAGATTGGAATTCGCTTTTTGCAAGCGATTGCGGCATACATTAAAGCTTCATGCAGATGAGGATTTGGCGGTGAAGAAAAATTAGTGGAAATATTTGGCTATGTCGTCTTCGGGGACGTAATATTACAAAATTGCAATTATGCAATATTGCATAATTGCAATTAACACAAGCTCTATCAAATTGCTTCAACCCAATCGCAAACCTCCTCCATTCAATCCTCTGCTAAAACATGCTTTTTATTTAAAATTATATACCTTGTTTTTCCCTTCTAGCCAATTGCAATAATCAATATTACCCACCCTGAACTTCACCGGAAATTTGGTTTTCTTTTCAAATGCATGTTCTGCGATACACATAAAACCCAAGTGTCGATAATAAAAATTGCCTGGTATATTATAATCAAAAACAGTTGGTTGCAGAGACTTTGCGGAAGATGAAATCGGCGTTGGCTTGATAAAGTAATTTAATTTCTGAGAGAAAGCAAATTTGTGCACAAAAATCATGCAGAAAAAAAAATATAGTAAAAAATGTTTCATTTTAAGGATGTCAATAGTGTAAATTTACAGCCGAGGCGCTACAAATAGCGAAACAAATTTAACCGATTTTCTAACAATGGCACTTCATCAAAGTTTACAACAGAAACTGTTACAGAAGTTATCGCCACAGCAGATTCAACTGATGAAACTGCTGCAAGTTCCTACAGCCCAGCTCGAAGAAAGAATTAAGGAAGAGCTCGAAGAAAATCCTGCTTTGGAGGTGAATGACGAAGGACATGAAGATGAATTTGATTTGAAGGATGAATTTGCTGATGATAATGACGACGAAGTTTTGGATGGCAGTGAAGATGAATATGAAAATATAGACATCAGCGAATATGTTCAAGACAGTGATGATGAGGTTGGTGACTATAAATTACGCGACGATAATTACCCCGAAGCCGATGATGGCAAAGTATCTCCCCACAAAGTAGAAGTGAGTTTTAATGAATTGATGCTGCAACAATTGGGCCTACTCAAATTGGATCCGATAGAACAAAAAATTGCCGAGCAAATTATTGGCAGTTTGGATGATGATGGCATATTGAGAAGAGAAATTACTTCTATTATTGACGACATGGCTTTTCGCCAAAATATAGAAATAACCGAAACGCAGGTGAAAGACATGATTCTGCAAATACAAATGTTTGATCCTCCGGGCGTTTGTGCCAAAGATTTACAAGAGTGTTTGTTGTTGCAATTAAAGCGAAAAGCGGCAACTGGAAATGATGTGACAACTGCAATTAAAGTATTGGAAAAATATTTTGATGAGTTTACAAAGAAGCATTACGAAAAAATTGAAAAGGGTCTTGGATTATCGGATGATGATTTAAGAATGGTGATTGCGCAAATTGTGAAACTCAATCCTAAGCCGGGGATGTTGAGTGGGGATATCAGTCACGGTGAAAATTACATCATACCGGATTTCTTTATCAACAACAATGCAGGTAAACTCGAATTGACATTGAACAGTAAAAATGCACCCGACCTCCGAATCAGCGATGGATATAAAGATATGCTTCACGAGTACGACAAAGGGCAGAAAAAAGACAAGCGACAAAAAGAAGCGGTGTTGTTCATTAAACAAAAATTAGATTCTGCTAAATGGTTTATTGATGCCATCAAACAAAGACAAAACACTTTATTGAACACCATGGGCGCCATCATGGAATATCAACGCAACTTTTTTTTATCGGGCGATGAAACGGAATTGAAACCCATGATTTTAAAAGATGTTGCAGAAAAAACAAACTTAGATATTTCTACCGTTAGCAGGGTTGCCAACAGTAAGTTTGTACAAACAGAATTTGGAACATATCGCCTCAAATTCTTTTTCAGTGAAAGTTTGCAAACAGATGCCGGCGAAGAAGTGAGTACCAGAGAAGTAAAAAGAATTTTATCAGACATTATAGAAGAAGAAAATAAAAAAAATCCGCATAGTGATGAAAAATTGACGGATATGCTTCAAGAAAAAGGGTATAATATTGCCAGAAGAACGGTAGCCAAGTATCGCGAACAGTTGAATTTACCGGTTGCACGTTTAAGAAAAATTTTATAATCAGCATATGTCATCATCCGAGCAGCCATCTACAGCCCAATCAACCGTTTCATTCAGCAAATGGCTAAGGTATCCGGCAAGTCTGATTTCTTATGTATTTCATCCATTGTTTGTGCCCATTTTTGTGGTGTATTTCTTGATTTATATTCAACCTACAGCATTTACTGGATTTTCGGCTGGTCAAAAATTACAAACATTAATCATTGTTATTATTAACCTGAGCGTTTATCCATTGCTAACTGTGTTGTTGTTGAAAGCCGTCAAATTCATCGACTCTTTATTTTTAAAAACGCAGAAAGACAGAATTATTCCTTACATCGCTTGTGGTATATTTTTTTTCTGGGCATATACAGTTTTTAAGGAGCAAGACAGGTATCCAAATGCATTGATATCTTATGTTTTGGGATTGTTTATTGCTTCATCTGCGGCCTTGTTGGCAAATATTTATTGTAAGGTAAGCATGCATGCGATTGGTGTTGGTGGATGGCTTGGCTTTTTTTGGGTGTTAATGATCAACAATTCGATGTTGATGAGTTGGCCGTTGAGTTTGGTTATTTTGATAACCGGAATGGTATGTACAGCTAGAATGGTATTGAAAGCGCATCCGCCCTTCGAAATTTATTTGGGCCTAGTGATAGGATTGGCTACACAAATTGCCGCATCTTATTTTGTTTAAAAAACATAAGCATCTTCAATTTGTTGCTTGAGTTTTGCTTTGATGGCTTCGCTTGTAAATGCATGCGCTACAGCTTCGAGGTTACATTTCTTCAATTGTTCGATATTCCAGTTGAAAGCTTTTTTCATCAGGTTGTATTCGTCGGTCAGGGTCACATTTGCAATACCTCTTCCATCGGTGTTTATGCTCATCGACACACCCGATTCATAAATCATATTTGCAGTGTGGGATGCAATGGTGTCAAAAATATTTATTTTGATATTGCTGCTAGGACAAACCTCCAGATGAATTTGATGTGCTTTTAAATGTTTGAGTAGTTGGGGGTCTTCTGCACTTCTAACGCCATGGCCTATACGCTCTGGGTGAAAATGTTGAAGGGTTTCCCAAACGCTCTCAGGTCCTTTAGCTTCACCTGCATGTGCTGTACATCTTATATGATGGGATTGTGCAAATTCGAAAGCTTTGATGTGGTTGTCGATAGGAAACCCGGCTTCGTCGGCAGCGATGTCAAAACCCACAACCCGTGTACCTTTAAAAGCTTCCACCAACTCAACGGTTTGCATACTTTGTGTTTCTGAATAGTGTCGGAGTGTACATAAAATAATTCCAGCTTCAATACCATAGGCTTTGATGCCTGCTTCACATGCATCGTTAACAGTGGCTACAACTTCAATTGGAGAAAGTCCGTTTTGTAGATGCTGCAAAGGAGCAAAGCGAATCTCGGCATAAATCACATTGTCTGCTTTCAGTTGACGAAACAAATCCATGGTTACCAGCCGAAGTTGTTCGGCGGTTTGCATGATTTCTATAGATTTGATGGCTTTGTTGATGTAATCGTTGAGGTCATTGCATTTTGCTGGGCCAACAAAATCTTTTTGATAGTCGGCTTCGGTTGTTTCGGGCAATAGTTGTTTCACTACCTCAAAACTTAAGGAACAATCGAGGTGAAGGTGGAGTTCTACTTTTGGAAGCTGTTGAAACAAGATTTTAGAGTTCAAAAGGTTTAATAAGTTCAAAAGGTATAAAAGGTTAACTAATTGAACATGTTGAACCTTTTAAACGTAAAATGACTACCATCCCAATACCCAAGCAAAAATGAGTGGTGCAACAATTGTGGCATCGCTTTCTACAATAAACTTAGGTGTGTGGATATCGAGTTTACCCCAGGTGATTTTTTCATTGGGCACAGCACCCGAGTAAGAACCGTAAGAAGTGGTAGAGTCGCTGATTTGACAGAAATAGCTCCAAAATGGAACATCATGCCATTCCAAATCTTGATACATCATGGGTACCACACAAATGGGGAAATCGCCTGCAATACCGCCACCGATTTGAAAGAAGCCTACGCCTTTTCCACTGGAGTTGTTTCTGTACCAATCGGCCAGCCATACCATGTATTCGATGCCGCTTTTCATGGTTGAAGCTTTCATTTCTTGTTTGATAACATAAGAAGCAAAGATGTTTCCCATTGTACTATCTTCCCAACCTGGACAAACGATTGGGATATTTTTTTCTGCAGCGGCTAGCATCCAACTGTTTTTGGGGTCGATTTCGTAGTATTGTTCTAACACGCCACTGAGCAACATTTTATACATAAACTCGTGTGGGAAATATCTTTCACCGTTATCGTCTGCGGTTTTCCAAAGTTGATGAATGTGTTTTTGTAATCTTCTAAAAGCTTCTTCTTCAGGGATGCAGGTGTCGGTTACCCGGTTGTAATGGTTTTCTAATAAATCCCATTCATCTTGTGGACTTAAATCTCTGTAATTGGGCACTCTTTTGTAGTGGGAGTGTGCTACAAGATTCATGATGTCTTCTTCTAGGTTTGCGCCGGTACAGCTGATGATGGCAACTTTATCTTGACGAATCATTTCTGCAAAGCTCAACCCCAATTCGGCGGTGCTCATGGCTCCGGCCAAAGTAACCATCATTTTACCACCTTCCAAAAGATGGGTTTCATAACCTTTTGCGGCGTCCATTAGGGCAGCTGCATTGAAATGACGATAATGGTGTTGGATGTATTGGGAAACTGGGCCTTTTTGCATAAAATGAAATTGAGTGCTGATGTTGAATTAAGCTTGATTTTAGATTTTGCGATTTTGCAATATTGCAATATTACGTGTTTACAAATAACATGACCAAATTTTAAAACCAATTTTTCTTCATCCCCACTGATATTTTCTCATCCCTATTGAATTTTCTTCATCCCCACTGATTTTTCTTCAATTCTCCTTTTGTCCTCAAAATAAAAAGGCTGCCTCGTATTTGAGACAGCCTCCTCATTATTATCCTTAAAAATTATTTTACCAATTTCAATTCGTTGATGATGTTTTTGGCACCACCCAATTTATCTACACACCATAGCAAGTATCTTACGTCCAAGCAAATGGTTCTGTTTAAATCTTTATCGAATGCTATTTTGTGGCTCAATGCTTCATAGTTGCCATCAAATGCCAAACCAATCAAGTTGCCGTTTCCATCAATAACAGGACTTCCGCTGTTTCCACCAGTGATGTCGTTGGTAGTAATAAATCCAATTACCAAATCATTTCTGGTTTTATCAATGTACTGACCAAAATCTCTTTTCTTGAACAATTCAACTTGTTTAGCGGGAAGGTCAAATTCGTAATCACCGGGAACATATTTTTCCATGATACCTTTAGCGGTGGTAATGTAATCGCAGAAAATAGCATCTCTTGGTTTGTAGCTTTTCACATTGCCATAGCTAACACGCATGCTGAAATTTGCATCTGGATACATCTTTGCAGCAGCTGCGGTATCTCTCATCATAATTCCTTTTAAATATGCACGACCCAGCTCGTTGTTTTTGCTATTGAAAGCGGTAAACATTGGCGCATACTTGCTGTTGTAGTTTTTTGCAAAAGAAGCTGCAAAATCAAATGCCATATCGTTTTGCAATTCCATTGCGGTTGGGTTGGCTATAAAGCTGTTCCATTTCTCGTCATTCAATATCATGGTTTTTGCAAACACATCCAATGCCCATTTTTTGTAAGTTGATTCATCGCTTAAGCTACCATAAGTTGCAATTTTATCGTAGATATTTGCAGGGTGTTGCTCTTTGTTGATGTCGTTGTAGAAGGCCATTGCTACGGCAGCTAAAATATTTTTATCGCTAGGCAGGTCTTCAGATTTCAAGAAATTTTTTCTCGAAGCGTCTGCAGCATCAACAGCTTTCTTGATGTCTTCAGCAGATACGCCGGCTTTAACCAATGTTCCTTCTAAGCCCATTAAGCTGGCAGCAAATGCAGACAATGGAGAACCTAAAATGCCTTCTCTTAGGTATTGGCGATGTTTGCTGTATGGAGTCCAGCTGCTGTAGTTTTTGTCGTATTCGGCGAAGATGTTTTCATAATCTGGCTTTCCTTTTGCCCAATCAGTGAATGCATTTTCGAATTTTTGTTTTTGACCGTAGGTATTGAATTTTATCAATTGTTTGGTTTCGCCATCAAAAAATTTCCAGTAGTTGGCAATACCAGCATAATCAGAAGCCAACTTCAATTTAACAGCAGGGTCTTTAATCATTTGCTCATGCATATATTTTAAACGCATGTCTCTTAATCCAACCAAGGCAGGATTTTCAATATCATTTTTTAATTTGATGCCATAGCTGGTTTCGTAGCGATTGGTACCGCCTGGATAGCCATAGATCATTGCGTAATCGCCATCTTTTATGCCTTTGATGCTAACAGGAAGGAAATGTTTTGGTTTTAATGGAACGTTTTCTTTGCTGTATTCTGTAGGCTTACCATCTTTTGATGCATACACCCTGAAGATAGAAAAATCGCCGGTATGACGAGGCCATTCCCAATTATCGGTGTCGCCACCAAACTTACCAATACTTTCAGGAGGTGTGCCCACCAAACGAACGTCCTTGTAAGTTTTGTATACATACATGATGTATTGATTGTCTTTGAACATGCTGTAAATTCTTCCGGTAACGCCGTTTTCTTTGTCGGCCACTTTATCCGTGATGCCTTTGTAAACTTCTTGTAATTTCTTTACCCTGTCGGCCCAAGCCAAACCTTTTAAACCGGCTTCAACATCTGCTGTAACATCTACAATTTTATCTAAAAACTGAACAGTAAGCTGGCTTTGAATTTCTTGATCTTTATTGAAAGCATAAAAGCCATCGCGGAGGTAATTGTTCTCAACACTGCTCGCAGCTGCGATAGCACCATAACCACAATGGTGATTGGTGAAGATGAGTCCTTCATTGCTTACAATCTCACCTGTACAACCACCACCAAAAATAATGATGGCATCTTTCAATGAAGATTTGTTGATAGAATACAATTGCTCTTTGGTTAATTTCAAACCCTTTTTCACCATGTCGTTGTACACTTGTTTACCCAACAACATTGGCAACCACATGCCTTCGTCTGCTCTTGAACTCAGCATCGTAGCTATCAGTATAACTGATAAAATTAATTTTTTCATGTATTGTAGTTTTTATTTTTAAGACAGCAAACCTAACTATTTTTAGCAATATTGCGTGAGAAGATTTGATGATATTATGTACAATTTCCCATCTGTGAATATTATCGTAGTTTTAAGTCTATCAATAAATTATATTTGCGAACAAATCACGAGAAGTATTGATGTCTATTTTTGAAATTAAATTACCAAAATCAATTGCCCGCGCACTGAACATTCCGGTGAAGGACCCGAGGGGGCAGCAGATTAAGGTGTTAAAAAAATTACTGCGCAAGGCGCGCTTCACCCAGTTTGGGCAGCAGTATTTATTTGACGAGATCTTACTCAGCAAGCATCCGGGTAAGAAATTCCAGCAGTTGGTTCCTACCTATAATTACGATAAAATTTACAAACAGTGGTGGCATAAGACTTTGGATGGTACACCAGATGTTTGTTGGCCGGGTGTGATAAAATATTTTGCGTTGAGCAGTGGAACCAGTGAGGCTGCCAGTAAATATATTCCCGTTACCAAAGAATTGATTAGAAGCAATACGATTACCAGTTTTCGGCAGTTGCTGAGTTTAACCAAATACGAAAATGTACCAAAGAGTGCTTTGGGTAGAGGTTGGTTGATGTTGGGTGGCAGCACACAATTGCAAAAAGGACCAACCTATTTTGCAGGAGATTTAAGCGGCATTCAACAAAAAAACATTCCATTTTGGTTTCAGGGATTGGGTTTGTATAAGCCTGGAAAAAAAATAGCCAAAGAAAAAGATTGGGCAAAAAAATTAGATGAAATAGTAGAGATGGCGCCCAATTGGGATATTGGTTTTATTGTGGGTGTACCGGCATGGTTGCAGTTGTGCATCGAAAAAATCATTGAGAAATACAATCTTACCACCATACACGACATGTGGCCCAACTTGGCATTTTATGTACATGGGGGCGTTGCGATGGAGCCGTATAAAAAAGGTTTTGAGAAATTATTGGGAAAGCCAATTACATACATCGAAACTTATTTGGCAAGTGAAGGGTTTTTGGCATATCAAAACAGGCAGGATACCAGAGGCATGCACCTGGCTTTGAACAACAATATTTTTTTTGAGTTTGTTCCGTTTGATGATAACAATTTTGATGCAGATGGCAACATGTTGGACAATCCGGAAACGCTGATGATACATGAGGTTGAAGAAAACAAAGAATACGCGATACTCATCAGCACCAATGCCGGAACATGGAGATATGCCATTGGAGATACGGTGAAGTTTGTAGATAAATCGAGAAATGAAATTGTGATTACTGGCAGAACAAAGCATTTCTTAAGTTTGGTTGGAGAGCATTTGAGTGTCGACAACATGAATAAAGCCATTGAAATGGCTAATGAAGCAATGAACATCAACATCCCAGAATTTACAGTTGCCGGCGTTCCATTTGGAAATTTCTTCGCGCATCAATGGTATGTGGCCTGCAATGATGAAGTGGAAGTAGAAAAATTGACAAACATCATCGATGAAAAATTAAAATTGCTCAACGATGATTATGAAATAGAAAGGCGACATGCGTTGAAATCAGTGCAGGTAAAAGTATTATCAGAAAAGGTTTTTATGGATTTTATGAAGAGCAAGGGGAAGGTAGGCGGACAGCATAAATTTCCACGGGTTATGAAAGGTAAAATGCTTGCCGATTGGGAATTGTTTTTAGGCGCTGCTGGAAATTAATATTACAAACTACATCAAATCATTAACCATGACTGACGCCATTGTATCCGGTTTATTGTTGGGATTTGCTTTGGTTTTCTCTGTTGGTCCTGTGATATTTACGATCATCAAATTGCGCATCAATTACGGCATTGTGAGTGCGTTTTATTTTGTGTCGGGTGTTTGGTTGAGCGACATATTATTGGTATTTATTGCCAATTTCTTTGGACAGTTTCTAAGCAATTTAATTACTTACAAAAAAACCATTGGCATTTGCGGGGGATTGTTTCTTGTTGGGTTGGGGTTGTTTTATCTCTTAAAGAAGAAGTACAAAAAAAATGAGGAGCTTGAAAGTGGCGTAAAAATTTCGGGTACCACCCATGCGCGATTGTTTGCAACTGGTTTTATCATCAATACATTAAATCCAAGTGTCATTGCCCTTTGGATTGCAACATCTACGAATGCGGTTTCGAGTACTTTCAACCAGAAGTTGGTCATCTTTGGTTTGTGTTTGTTCATCAATATCTGCGCGGATGTGGCCAAGATATATTTGGCTGGAAAATTAAAAAACAACCTTACGGAGCGCAATATCAACATCATCAACATTATATCTGGGTTGTTGTTTATAGCATTTGGTGTGGCGTTGGTGGTAAGTGTTATGTAATCAAAAATTATCAAGAACGAAATGGCAGAAAAGAAAAAAAAAGGAATTTGGTTTTATGTAAAGCGGGTGATGCTGTGGATGTTTTTTTTGCAATTGGGGTATATATTTTTTTGCAAGTGGGTCAATCCGCCGATTACCATTACGCAATTGACAAATGCCTTTGAGGGTGATGGATTGAGGCGGGATTATATTGCTTATGATGAGATGGGAAGCAACATCAAGTTGGCTGTGATGGCGTCGGAGGATCAGTTGTTTCCCGACCACAATGGGTTTGATGTGAAGTCTATAAAAAAAGCGATGAAGTACAATGAGAAGCATCCAAAAAAAGCCAGGGGAGCGAGTACGATAAGTCAGCAAACGGCGAAGAATGTTTTTTTATGGCAGCATGGAGGGTTTTTTAGAAAGGGGTTGGAGGTATATTTTACGTTTATGATAGAGTGTTTGTGGAGTAAGCAGCGGATATTGGAAATGTATTTGAATGTGGCAGAAATGGGACCGGGGATATTTGGTGTGGAGGCGGCATCGCAAGCGTATTTTCATAAAACAGCTAAAGCGCTAACGCGGCAGGAAGCGGCAAAGATTGCGGCATGTTTACCCAATCCTAAAAAATATACTGTGGTTCCACAAAGCCGGTGGGTGATGAAAAGGTCGGCCAAGATATTACATCAAATGAACAATATCGATGGTGATGCGGATATCATGGAGGTGTTGAATTTTAGGAAATCAACTTGGTAAAGGAGGGTCAGGTAATTGTACAGACTCTGGAGGAAATTTTAGTAGTCAATCTGGCAATCAAGGGTATTTAATTTTGACATACTAATTTTATGAAAAAATGCCTCCCTTCATCATTCCCATTTCCCTTCCTTAAACTGCTATTCCCAAAACACACAAACTAATCTCAGTCACTGTATCCTCAACACAATATTGTTTATTTAACCAAGCCCGATACTGCTGTAATAGCCATTTCAAATCGCATCTCATAATCACCCGAAATCTCAACCCATGGTGTGTGTTGGTTTTGTAAAATATCTTTATAATGATGGTAGATTTTTTCCCTTGTTTCTACATCTGGATATTCTCTCAGCTCATCCCGAATCCATTCTACATCGGGCTTACACAGCAAATACAAATCGTATATTCTTTCTGTAATGCCTTTTAAAATATAATCGTGACACTGATTGAAAACAAATTCACTCCACACTTTCATCACATACATATCTGTATCTATAAACAACAATTTTGTTTTGTTGTTTTCATCTGCCATCATTTTAGCCATGGTTGCATCCTCATCCGCCAACTGGTTTTTTGCAATCACAACAAGATCCTCCACCGTATAATTTGTCCCGTTTTCATTGAGATACGCCCTTGCATGTTCGGGCACCCATAAGGTATCGAAATGCTTGGCCAACTGCTCGCACAACGTCGATTTTCCTGTCGACTCCGGCCCGATGATCACTATTTTTTTTATGTCGCTAGATGATTTCATTGCAAGCTATTATCTGTTGTAGTCGGTTGTTCAAAAGGTTCAATGGGTTTAATAGGTTCAATAGGTTTGGTAGGTTCAGTAGGTTTGAAACCCCAAACCCCAAACGCCAAACACGCGAAGCGGCCAAACGCCAAACTCCTCATATTTTCTCCTTCCATTCTTTATATCCAGCAATGGCTAGTATTAAAAATAATACATACATCAATGTAAACAATACAAAACCTTTATAGAAATTGAGCGGAATGGCTACTACATTGGAAACAATCCAAGCCAGCCAGTTCTCCATTTTTCTTTTGGCCATCCACCACATCGCCGTAACTGCAGTTGAAGAAACCAACGAATCGAGTAGGGGTGTATTGCTGTTGGTTAATTTTACCAGCATCCACCATATCATCCACCACGAACATAAAAACAATAAAATTCCCCATTGCCATTCTTGTTTGTTGCACCAGCTAATGGGAAATACATAGGCATTGTTTTTTTTCTGCAGCCATGTTCTCCAGCCATAAATACTCATGATAAAATAATAAAGATTGAGGATGGCATCTGCATACAATGGTGGACGCGCTACAAAATAATACAGCCAAGCGGCCAACAACACACCAATAATCCCCGTTGGGTAAACCAAGAGATTGTTTTTTTTAGCATACCATACACTAGCAATCTGCATACCCGTACTGCCCCATTCTTGCCAAGTTGTGGACCTAACATTAACGCATAGCTGCTCCCAAATTGCTTGTATTGTCATAAAAAATAAAAGCACTTCGGTGGAAGTGCTTTTGATATTCGTTGTGCGTGATTATTCTGCTTCGGCTACCACTTCCTTTACTTCTGGAATCATGCGCTTCATCATGCCTTCAATACCGGCTTTTAAGGTTATCATCGAAGACGGACATCCACTGCAACTTCCCTGCAACATCAAATTAACTTTCCCATCTTCAAAACTTCTGAACTGTATAGCACCACCATCCATTTCTACAGCGGGCTTCACATAATTTTCAAGCAATTCTTTGATGCGTTTTACCACATCGTTGTCATCTGCATTGATCTCATTGCTGCTCTCCATTTTTATTTTCACCACTTCGTCGTCATTCACCACTACTTTTCCTTCTTCGAGATATTCTTTCAAAAACTGTTTTACCGTTGGTATCATATCCTGCCAGTTTTCTGCTTCCGATGTTTTGGTAAGGGTAACAAAATTACTCGCAATGAAAACGGCTTTTATAAATGGGAAGCTAAACAACTCCTGAGCCAATGGCGAAGGTTTTGCACTCGATTCATCTGCAAAGTCGATACTCTTTCCAGGATACAATAGCTTGTTGGCCACAAACTTCATGGTTTCTGGGTTGGGTGTCATTTCGGTGTAAATGCTGATGACTGGGTTGCCTGTCTTTATCATAATCAAAAATTAAGTACACAAATTTAATTGATATAACCCAATTGCTCATTGAGTGTGGGCGTTAATGCCGAAGAATTTCTTATTTCGGAAATAGCAACTACTCCACAATTCTCAGTTTGGCGTAATTGAGCATGATTTTTTTCTCACCATTCAATTCAAAAACAATGGTTGCTATGGGGTTGTGACTGGCACCTTCGAGTTTCGTTATTTTACCAAACCCGAATTTTTGGTGCTCTACTTGTTGTCCTTCTTCTAAATCATTGGTATGGCTTGCCACAAAATTGGGTGTGGGCACATGTTCTTTTGTTTGCGGACGAGCCGGTGGAATGTTGATGATGGTTTTGGCGGGGGCTTGCTTTTCGCTGCTGTTTCCAAATCCTCTGCGCATTCTGTCGTGTGCTGCAGATTGACTCCAGTTGCTGCCGTTGTTGGTTTTAGCTGCATTGCCTGCATAACTACGCTCTAAAAAATTTTCTGTTATCTCTTCTAAAAAGCGACTAGGTTCATTTTGCTGCAATTGACCAAACCGATAGCGGGCATTGGAATAGGTTAAATGCAGTTTCGATTTGGCGCGGGTAATGGCCACATAAAACAATCTTCGCTCTTCTTCCAATTCTTCACGTGTGTTGATAGACATGGCACTAGGGAACAAGGTTTCTTCCAATCCGCCTAAAAATACCACCGGAAATTCGAGTCCTTTTGCGGCATGAATGGTCATCATTTTAACAGCATCGGCATTTTCTTTGTCATCCTCCACATCGGTAAGCAAAGCAATTTGTTGCAAATATCCACCCATGCTTTTGTCGCCCACTTCACCATCTTCCATGTTTTGAGGGGTTTCGGTAAACTCTTTGATGGAGTTTAGCAATTCTTGCACGTTCTCATATCTGGCGAGGCCTTCTGTAGTTTTATCGTTGAATAATTCTTTAACGATGGTGGTGCTTTTACCAACAATGATGGCGAGGTCGTACGCATTTTTTTTGGGCAGCTCGCTTTGAAACATTTGAATCATGGTCACAAAGTTGTCGATACACTCCAGCGTGCCGCTCTTAAAACCATGAAAGGCAGCATTGGTGAGGATATCCCAAACGCTGCAATCTTTGTTGTTGGCAATCAATACCATTTTATCGATCGTTGTTTTTCCGATTCCTCTTGCTGGATAATTGATGACTCTTTTAAGCGCTTCTTCATCTCTTGGGTTCACAATCAAACGGAGATAGGCGATAAAATCTTTCACCTCTTTGCGTTGATAGAAGCTCATACCGCCATAAATTTTATAGGCGATGCCCATGCGGCGCAGCGATTCCTCAAAGCTTCTACTTTGAGCGTTGGTTCTGTATAAAATGGCAAAGTCGCGGTTAAAAAAATGGTTCCGCAATTTGAGTTCTTGAATGGTATCGGCCACAATTTTCCCTTCGTCGTTGTCGGTCATGGTGCGAATAAGCTTAATCTTTTCGCCTTCGCCATTATCCGTAAATAACTTTTTCTGAATCTGACCTTTGTTGTTGCCGATGATTTCGTTGGCAACGTTGAGAATGGTTTTGGTGCTTCTGTAATTCTGCTCCAGTTTTACAACTTTTATTTCGTCGTAATCTCTTTGAAATTGAAGGATATTTTCGATGGTTGCTCCGCGGAAGCTATAGATGCTTTGGGCATCATCGCCCACCACACATACATTTTCATGCATGGCACCCAGCAGTTTCACGATTTCGTATTGAGCTGTGTTGGTATCCTGATACTCGTCAATCATGATGTACCTGAACTTGTGTTGGTATTTGCTCAAGGCCTCAGGAAAGCCCGTTAACAAAACATACATTTTATAGAGTAGGTCATCAAAATCCATGGCGCCATTTTTGAAACAGCGGTTGGAATATCCTTTAAAAATTCTTCCAATTTCGGGTCGTTGTGAGCGTTCGTCTTCTTGTTGAAGAACGCCATCGTTGAGGTATTCTTCTGCGCTGATGAGGGCATTTTTTGCAAGGGAGATGCGGTTCAAAACAATATTGGGTTTATATTGTTTTTCGTCGAGGTTCATTTCTTTGACGATGGTTTTGATTACGGATTTTGCGTCATCAGCATCGTAAATGGTAAAGTTGGAAGGATAGCCCAATTTGGTGGCTTCGCTTCTGAGGATGCGGGCAAAAACGCTGTGAAAGGTGCCGATATAAAGGTTTCTGGCTTCGGTACCGCCAAGAATTTTTTCAATCCTTTCTTTCATTTCAGCGGCCGCTTTATTGGTAAAGGTTAGGGCCAATATGTTGAAGGCATCAATGCCCGAGGCCATTAAATGTGCAATACGAGTGGTAATCACTTTGGTTTTTCCACTTCCGGCACCGGCAATAATCATGATTGGGCCATCAATATGGGTAACCGCTTCTCTTTGGGGCGGATTTAATTCGGATAAATAATCAGACATGCAACAAATGTACGAAGAGCGAATTGGCCTTGCTGATGTGTGAAGAAATATTTATTTACCAGATTTGAAGCGGATAATTTCCCAATTGTATTATTTATTTAAAAATTTTTGTACTTTGGCAAACATTTTATTTGTTATGAATATTTCATTTGGAAAAATAGTTGGTCTTTTTTGTATTGCTGCCATTGTTTTGAGTGCTTGCGATAAAAGTATTCCGCGCAATTGGCAAGGAGGCACCTTGACATATAGCTACATTTACATCACGGATGATTCGATTACACCATTGTACATGAATGCTTCCATTGGTACTTCTATCAAATTTGTAAATACGTCTTCGTTGGCACATACCATGGTTTCGGATGTAGATTCTACAGCATTAAGAACAAATACGATGCAGCCATCAACCAGTTTTGTGTATAAAAAAGATACCATTGGTTTGATTCCCTATCATTGCATTGAGCATCCAACAGAAAGAGGCACCATTAACTTCCGTCAGTAAATTTTTTTTCAGCCATTACACCAAAAAATAATATGGTAGGCCGGTAAAGCATCTGCAGTAAATATGCATGTGTATTTTGTGTATAATTGCGTAGGTATTTTCGCTTAAAAATATCTAATGCACAATAAATGAGCACTTTATACGCTTATAGATGTGAGGCTACTCGTGAAAAGGTTTGCTTCTAACCCGAAACCCATTAAATGAAAACAATACAATCAGAAGGCCGTACAAGCCGATCTGCATCCCCTCATTTTTTTGGCGTTTCATTCTAATTGCTTTCAAGCTGTAGGCAATGCAGCAGCTGATTATATTTTTTTGTTAGGCACTACAGGACAAAGAAAAGCCCCGGTATTGGACGGGGCTTTTCACTTTTATTCACTGCCGGATGGAAGTGGTTTATCTCTTTTGAGTTGGTCGTTTCTGTTGGCAATTTCCCATGCGGTATAGAAAATCATTTGAGCGCGTTTTTCAAATAATGGCCAGTTGATGAATTCGATGTCATCGGTGGTTTTGTGGTAATCGCTTTTAAGCATGCCATCATAAAAGAACAAAACGGGTATGCCTTTTCTTGCAAAATTGTAATGGTCGCTTCTGTAATAAATTCTGTTGGGATCATTGGGGTCGTCAAATTTATAATCCAAAACCAGCTTTGTATGTTTGTTGTTGACGGCTTCGTTGATGAGTGGCAGTTCGGAGCTGATTTTATCGTGTCCAACAACATACACATAATTGAGGGTGTCGGCTGTTTTCCTTTCGGTATCTACGCGACCAATCATGTCGGTATTTAAATCAACAGTTGTTTTTTCTAAAGGGTAAATGGGATGATCGGAATAATATTCGCTTCCCCAGAGACCTTTTTCTTCGCCACTAACGGTCATGAATACCATCGTTCTTCTTGGTCCTTTCCCATCTTTTTTTGCTTTGGCAAAAGCTTCGGCCATTTGCAAAACCGTTACAGTTCCGCTGCCATCATCATCTGCGCCGTTGTATACTTTTCCATCTTTCATTCCGAGGTGATCGTAATGTGCAGTAAGAAAAACATACTCATTTTTTTTATCCGATCCTTCAACAACACCCAACACATTGCTGGCGTAGATGGTATCGTGGTTGATAGTGTAATTGTATTGCAGCGGCAACGACCATGCTTTTACAATTTCATTTAGGCTGTAGCCTTTGGTTGCGGTTTGGATGATGTTGTCAAAATCGTCGCCAATAATGCTTTTGCCAGTTTGATGAGAAATTATGGCATAGTTGATTGCATTTTTTTCAACGGATGCATCTGGAAAATAGCGATTGGTTTTTTTATTTCGCGACATGGTTGCAGCGGAAATTTTTTCTGTAAATGGTTCAATCATCAACACGCCAACTGCTCCTTTTTCGAAAGCCGTTTTTATTTTTTTGCTGTTGTTCCAATTGGTTGTTTCGCCCATATCGTTTTTGCTCAATTCTTTTTTGAGTTTTCCGTTGATCAACAGTACCACTTTGCCTTTCACATCCAAGTTTGTGTAATCGGAGTAGTTGCGGTCGTCGATTCCATAGCCTGCGAATACAAGCTTATCGGATTGAAAACGATTGGTTTCATTAAACATCAACGGCGAATAGTAATCGGTTCCCCATAGCAAAGTTGCGCCATTGATGCTGAGGTTTGAAGCAACCATGGAGTCTTTCAACAATGGGAAAAACTGTTCATAGCCATTGATATTTTGGGGTTTTTGTAAACCCATTTTCTTGAATTGACGTTGAATGTAATCGGCTGCTTTTCTTTGGCCGATGGTGCCGGTTTCTCTACCTTCTAGGCTGTCGCTTGCCAGGATGGTGAGGTGTTTTTTTAGAGCGGCGGTGTTAATGAATTGGGCATATTTGGTAGCATCGGCTTGTTGACAAAAAGCAGAACTGCCAATTAAAATAAACAGGGAAAAGCTGAAAAAAGATTTGATGTGCATAAGCTGATTTTTTTAAACACTTGTTATTGACAAGGAATTTTGTTCACTCTATTTTCATGTCGGCCACCTTCGAAAGGGGTTTGCATGAAAGCATCCACCATTTTGATAGCTTCACCATCGGCGATGAATCTGGCAGGAATACAAATGATGTTGGCATTGTTGTGTTGTTTGGCCAAAACGGCTAAAGCCGTTTCCCAGCAAATGGCAGCTCTGATGCCGGCATGTTTGTTGGCAGTGATGGCTACACCATTGGCGCTGCCACAGATTAAAATGCCAAAGCTGCAATCGCCGGTTTCAACAGCCGAGGCAACAGGGTGTGCGTAGTCGGGATAGTCTACAGAATCGCTGGTGTTGGTGCCAAAATTTTTAATGGTGTGGCCGTTGCTTTCTAAAAAAGCAATGATTTCATTTTTGCAATCTACGCCAGCATGATCGCAGCCGATGGCAATGGGAGTTGTTGTGTTAAAAGTGTACATGGAGTTCAAAATTGAAAAGTATAAAATTAAAAAAGGTGGAAGCGTATATTATGTTTAAAAGTTTTGAAATTTTATTTCTATCACCAATCACCAATCATCAACCCCAAACAACAAACAACAAACAACAAACAAAAAACAACAAACAACAAACCCACGTAGCGTCCTAGCTCCATTCTTTTTCCTGTTTGCCATTTTCTTTATCTACTCGGGCGGCAATTACAACGCTGATTTCATAGAGCAACAACAAAGGAACTGCAACAATGATTTGGCTGGTCCAATCTGGCGACGGTGTAATTACGGCGGCTAAAATCAAGATAATTACAAAAGCATATTTTCGGTATTTCTTTAAAAAATCGGCTGAAATCAATCCAATTTTTGCAAGCACAAAAGCCAAGATGGGCAATTCGAAAGAGATGCCACAACCCAAAATAATATTGTTGAGGGTATCGATGTAATCATCTAAAGTAGGAATGTATTGATATGCGTTGGTGGAGCCTAAAGAAAAATTGGCTAAAAAATTAAAGGTAAAAGGGGCGAGCAGGTAATAACCAAAAAATGCGCCCAAGAAAAAGCACAGTGAAATCCAAAAAATACTGCCTCTCGAATATTTGAGTTCTTTGGGAGAAAGAGCGGGTTTAATAAAGCGCCAGATTTCCCAGATCAGGTAAGGGAAAGCTACAATTAGGCCACCCACCATAGCAATGGAAATAGCAGCCATGAAAGGTCCGCTGATGGTGTTGCCTTGAAGTTTTAGGTGGATGGGTGGCATGCAAAGGGCATCACCAATACCAATCTGATGACTAAAATCGCAAAGAAAGCTGTAGGTAATGAAATTGGATTGAGCGGGTGCAAAAATGATTTGATCGAAAACCCAATCTATTTTGATGAAAATTAAAATAGCTGCTACCAGCCAAACCAGGCCAGAGCGAACGATATGCCACCGAAGCGCTTCGAGGTGATCGATGAAGCTCATCTCTGCGCCTTCTTTCCTCGATTTTTTATCGAAAAAAAATAATTTTCTTTTGTTGCTTGCTGTGGCCAATGAAAAAATAGTTTATCGTAAAAGTATCAAGATGCTGTAGATATATTTCGTTAATTATTGTTGAGTGGTGAGTTTTTCTGCGTTCTCTGCAAATTGAAGTGCGTCAATAAATTCCTGTACTTCTCCGTTTAGCACGGCATCGAGATTGTAAACAGTTAATCCGATGCGATGGTCGGTTACCCTTCCTTGTGGGTAGTTGTACGTTCTAATTTTGGCACTTCTGTCGCCGGTGCTCACCAAACTTTTTCTTTTGTCGGCGATGGCTTCTTCCGCTTTTCTAACTTCTTCATCGTAGAGTTTGGTGCGCAGCATTTGCATGGCTTTTTCTCTGTTTCCGAGCTGACTTCTTTCTGTTTGACAAACCACTACGATTCCGGTGGGTTTGTGGGTGAGGAAAACTTTTGTTTCAACTTTGTTTACGTTTTGTCCGCCGGCACCACCGCTTCGAGCGGTTTCCATTTTTACATCGCTTTCTTTCAGTTCAAAATCTACTTCTTCGGCTTCGGGCATCACGGCAACGGTAGCGGCGCTGGTATGAACCCGACCACTGGCTTCGGTATCGGGTACACGCTGAACACGGTGTACGCCGCTTTCAAATTTCATAACACCATATACATCATCGCCTACAATTTCTACCTGAACTTCTTTGTATCCGCCAACGGTGCCTTCACTTTCGGAAAGTACGTTTGTTCTCCATCCTTTTTTCTCACAGTATTTTAAGTACATTCTCAAGAGGTTACCAGCAAAAAGTGAGGCTTCATCGCCACCAGTACCGGCTCTAATTTCGAGAATGGCATTTTTTTCATCGTAAGGATCTTTTGGAATGAGGAGGTTTCTGATTTTCTTTTCGATTTCATCTTTTTTTATGTCCAATTCGGGCAATTCAGTTTTGGCCATTTCGCGCATTTCATCATCATCGGCATTCAACACCTCTTTATTGAATTCTATGTCATCTAATATTTTTACATATTCATTTCTAACATCAACAATCTTACCCAAGCTGCGGTACTCTTTGCTCATAGCGCTAAACTTTTTGTTGTCGCTAACAATTTCGGGATTGGTGAGGGCAACACCCAGATTATCAAATTTTGCTTTAATAGCATCCAGTTTATCTAACATAGTGTAATTTTATAAAACAATCAACGCGGCGCAAATTTAAGCCATAACAACCATCATTTTGTATAGAAAATTAACAGCCACACAGATTTTTAATGGATACGAGGTTTTGCCGGAGGGATCGGTATTGATTTTAGACAGCGCCGGGGTAGTGGTAGATGTGGTGGGGGAAGCGGAGGCAGGAGATGATGTGGAGCGATTTTCGGGGATGTTGACGCCAGGGTTTATCAATTGTCATTGTCATCTCGAGCT
>CAIQHJ010000029.1 GCA_903871575.1 uncultured Bacteroidota bacterium | reverse complement strand
TTCGCCCATTGGATTTTTGGTAGATCGCTGCGAAAACGTGTATGTAACGGGTTGGGGTGGGGGCATCAATGTGTTCAAAAATTATTCAAATGGCACAACCAATACTTTACCATTGTTCAACCCCTTATCAAGTGTTGGCGCACCAGATGGTGAAGATTTTTATTTTTTTGTGATGAAGAGAGATGCCGTAAGTCAATTGTTTGGCTCCAATTTTGGACAGTTTAGAGGCAACACCGGAGACCATGTTGACGGGGGTACCAGTCGCTTCGATTTTAATGGTACTATTTATCAAGCCATTTGTGCCAACTGCAATGGTGGCGCAGTTTTTCCAACAACAACAGGTGCTTGGCAACGCACCAATGGCAGTACAAATTGCAATCTAGCAGCCGTAAAAGTTGCCATGGATTTTGCTGGAGTCGCTGCTGGCGTTAGGCCTTCCATTAACACCGTTAGAAATGATACTGCTGGTTGCATCCCTTTTAGAGTAGATTTTTCCGACACATTATTGAAAGGAAAAAAAATATATTGGGATTTCGGTAATGGATTGAAAGACACCACCACCGCGCCCAATTTTAGTACGTTTACAAATTACACAGCTGTTGGAAATTACATCGTTACCATCATCGCAGAAGATTCTACAACCTGCAACATCAGAGACACCATTCGACTCAAAATAAAAGCAGGCGACAACAAAGCCGTACTTCAATTTAATTCAATAAAGGACTTGCCTTGCACCAGCCTGAGTTATACATTTAACAACCTTTCTACTTCTACCAGTGGCAACTTCTTATCCAATAGCTTTATCTGGGACTTTGGAGATGGCTCACCTCCGCAAATTGCATTTAATGGCAACCATACTTTTCCATCCATTGGAACGTATACGGTAACACTTACGTTAACCGATGAAAATTTTTGCAACGCACCAGAAAAAACAACCATGATCATCAACGTAAATCCGCTTGTTGATGCAAAGTTGTTTACACCTCCAGTTGGATGCGCACCCTATGAAGCACAATTCATCAATCAATCCGGAACAACAGATGTTACATGGGAATTTAGTGATGGCACATCAACCAATACAGAAAACCCTATAAAAACATTTTCAACACCCGGCCAATATCAAGTCAGAATCATTGCAAGAGATCCCAACACTTGCAACAAAATAGATACATCCGATTATTTTACTTTTACCGTTTCAGAAAAGCCAACTGCTAATTTTAGCTGGCAACCCAATCCACCAGAAAGAAACACACCAACCCGTTTTACCAATTTATCTACAGGTGCCGTGAGATACCTATGGAATTTTGGTGATGGCGCTTCATCACAACAACCCAATCCAACCCATCAATACACCAGTACGGGAACGTTTACAGCATCATTAATTGCCTATAACGCATTCAATTGTACCGATACTTTTTCATTGCCTGTTTCTACTTTGATTGATGCTTTGTTGGATGTTCCCAATGCGTTTACACCAGGAAAAAATGGAGAGAATGCGGTTATAAAAGTTAAAGGTTTTGGTATAGCAAAGCTCGATTGGAAAATATACAACAGATGGGGTCAGCTGATATTTCAATCCAATGACATCGATAAAGGTTGGGACGGAACATACAAAGGCAAACTGCAATCTTTGGATGTATTTGTGTACACACTGGATGCCGTTTTGACCGATGGATCGAAGGTTAAAAAAACAGGTGACATCACATTAATTAGATAAACAATTTTGAAAAAACATCAACACATATTTATCAATTCATTCATTGTAACAATTACATTGCAAATGATGGTGCATACTATGTTGATGGCGCAAGACTTACATTTCTCACAATTTTTTAGCTCGCCATTGAGCACAAACCCCGCCAACACTGGTTTTATTCCGGATGCAGATTATAGATTGGGCATGCACGTGCGAAAGCAGTACAGCAATATCATGGCTATTCCCTATAAAACTTTCAGTGCTTTTGGTGATGTTCAAATTTTAAACAATACAATCAATAACGGTTGGATGGGCTTAGGCATGTTGTTGCTTAGTGATGTTGCAGGTGCTGGAAATTTGAGTTCCAATAAAATATATGCATCCATCGCATACCATCAAATGTTGGGCAATTCGAGTTTGTTGAGTGCCGGCTTTAATTTGGGTTGGGCAAACAAATCAATCAATACCAATAACCTAAAATTTCCCGATCAGTTTGATGGCGATTTTTTTGATAACACACTTCCCACAAGTGTGGTGTTGTTGAACAATTCTGTTCATTATTTTGATGTTCAAGCCGGATTAAATTATGCATATTTTCCAACGGAAGATATTTACATCAATGGAGGATATTCGATACATCATGTAAATAATCCTAAAGAAACTTTTTTTAGCACCAACACATCAAGTGATATTATACCCATGCGGCACATTGGTTTTCTAAACGCAATTGTAAAACTCAATGATAAAGTAATTGTAAAACCCAACCTATTTTTTACAACACAAGCACGTGCCACCAATTTTATGTTGGGCTCCATTTTTAATTACAACTTATTTGAAAATGGAGAAAAGCAATTGATTGCAGGATTGTATTACAGATGGAATGATGGAATCGTTCCGATGGCAGGTTTGCAATGGAAAGAATTTGAATGTATTTTCAGCTACGACATCACCCTTTCTGATTTAAAAAGATACAACTACGGCAACGGTGCCGCCGAATGCAGCATCATCAAAAAAGGGTTTCTTCCCAGTTCGCAGCCCCGACAATCCCTTTGTCCAAAGTTTTAAACCAACCTTCAACAGATGTTTGATGTTGGTGCATTTTTCCGAAATTTGCTTCAAATTAAAAAGAACAGTTTGGCAATATGAACGACATACAAAATGTGCTGACTCAGTTTTATGAAATATTAGGAAACGCGTATGTTTTCATAGACGAGCAGACCAAGAACGATTATGCACATGATGAAACGGAGAATTTACATTTCTTACCAGACATTGTAATCAAACCTAAAACAGCAACAGAAATCAGTGCAGTGATGAAAATTTGTAACCAGCATCGCATTCCTGTAACGCCCAGAGGTGCAGGCACAGGATTGAGTGGTGGCGCTTTGCCGCATTTGGGCGGTGTGCTAATTTCGTTTGAAAGAATGAACAACATTATTGAAATCGATGAAAGAAATTTACAAGTAACAACAGAACCAGGCGTTATTACAGAAGTATTGCAAAATGCGGTCAAAGCCAAAGGTTTGTTTTACCCGCCCGATCCCAGCAGTAAAGGAAGTTGTTTTATTGGTGGTAATATCGCAGAAAATAGTGGCGGCCCCAAAGCTGTAAAATATGGCGTTGTAAAAGATTATGTCCTCAATTTGGAAGTGGTGTTGCCAACTGGTGAAATCATATGGACTGGCGCCAACGTGTTGAAAAATGCAACTGGCTACAACCTCACCCAACTCATCGTGGGCAGTGAAGGAACCTTGGGCTTGGTAACCAAAATTGTGTTGAAGTTGATTCCATATCCGAAATACGATTTATTGATGCTAGTGCCATTTAACGATATTGAAAAAGCAGGAGCAGCGGTAAGCGCTATATTCAGAGCGGGTTTTGTGCCCAGTGCGTTAGAATTGGTTGAAATCAACGCACTAAAAATTGTGAGCAAATTTGTAGATAGTTCCATTGTGCCCGTAACAGATGAAATGGCGGGGCATTTGATTATAGAATTGGACGGCAATCATTTGGATGTGCTGATGTCGGAAATGGAATCGATTGCCAACCTGCTGTCAGATTTTGATTGTGGGGAAGTGTTTTTTGCGGATGATGCGCAACAAAAAGACGCGTTGTGGAAACTGCGCAGAAGAACTGCAGAGGCAGTAAAATTAGAAGGCTACACCATCGAAGAAGATACGGTTGTTCCAAGAGCAGCATTGCCCGCGCTCATCAAAGGCGTTAAAGCATTGGGCATGCAACATGATTTTAAGGTGGTTTGTTATGGTCATGCAGGCGATGGCAATTTGCACATCAGAATAAAAAAAGAAGGATGTGTGTATAGCCTAAACAATCCGTTGGTTATTCCAATTTTAAGAGATCTTTTTACATTGGTAACCGAATTGGGTGGAACCATCAGTGGCGAACATGGCATTGGATTGATACAGAAACCATACATGGATATTGCATTTCCGGAAGTAACATTAAACCTGATGCAAAGCATCAAAAAAACATTCGATCCCAACAACATTCTAAACAGTGGAAAAATATTCAAATCACATGCATAACATAAAAATCATTTTTTTTGGGCTCCTTGTCTTTTTCGGATTAACTGCAAATGCTCAGGAGGAAGAATCGTTTTTTAAAAAAGAAAATGTATTTACCGGTGGAAGTGTAAGCTTAGGTTTTGGAAATACCCAAACCAATTTGGGCGCTAGTCCATATTTTGGGTATAGTTTAAATAAATATGTTGACTTTGCTGCGGTTATTAGTTTCAATTATGTTTCTCAAAGGGATATTGTACCTCCTGGTGGTGATAAATTGCGCCAAAAATTATATGGCCCCGGTGCGTTTATTCGATTGTTTCCGGCGAAGTTTCTTTTTGCCCAGGCTCAATATGAGTTTAACATGATTCGACAAAATTATATACCTGCCATAGGTTCCCCATACTCGAGTGAGAAATATAAATTTGATGCGCATAGTTTGTTATTGGGCGCAGGTATTTCTAATGGCAAAGATTTTCCAGAACAAAAATCGTATTATTATTTTTCGGTGTTATGGGACGTAGCCAAGTCGCCCTATTCTCCCTACAAAGATCAACTTCAAAGGTCGGTTCCCATTTTCAGGGCAGGATATAATATTGCCTTGTTTCAAGGAAAATAAGGCATTACAAAAATGGCAATAGTGCTTCAGGCCTTTCGATAATTTCAATCTGTACATTCGGATGATCATACAAAAAACCTTGAGTTTTCATCATTTCCATGTGTCGTAATAAATGGGTGTAAAATCCATCAGTGTTTAAGAAGAAAACCCTTTTGCTGTGGATATTCAATTGGTTCCAAGTGAGCATTTCAAACACTTCGTCCAACGTTCCAAATCCACCGGGTAAAATGATGGCGGCATCACATTTTTCATACATCAAACATTTTCGGGTATGCATGCTATCTACCACATGCAATTCAGAAAGCCCATCGTGTTGATACTCCTGCTCTCTAAGCAACAAAGGCATAATTCCAATTACGTTTCCATTATTTTCTAATGCACTATTGGCCACAACGCCCATCAATCCGGCATTGCCGCCACCATATACAATGGTTACTTTATGTTCGGCAAGCAGCTGACTCAACCTTTGTGCGGCTTGCTCAAAAAGCGGATTGTTTCCTTTTCTACTCCCACAAAAAACAGCAATAGATTGAATAGACATACCATAAATTTGAAACAAAGGAAAACAAATTTGTTTATCTTCAAAAATTAAATCAATCTTTCATTTTTAAATAGCTCCATTCATGTCGCCAGTTGTATTGTTTGCTTTTGTAATTGCCTATTTTCTTATTTTATTAACTGTTGCTTGGTATACATCCAAGGGTTCAAACAATGAGTCATTTTTTATTGGCAATAAAAAAAGCAATTGGATGTTGGTTGCTTTTGGCATGATTGGAACTTCGTTGAGTGGTGTCACATTTGTAAGTGTTCCGGGTGGCGTTGGCAGTGGAAATTTTTTTTATTTTCAAATTGTGCTGGGTTATTTGTTGGGCTATATCGTTATTGCATTTGTATTGTTGCCATTGTATTATAAGATGAATGTAACCAGCATTTATAGTTATCTCGAAAATCGATTAGGGGTAAATGCGCACAAGGCAGGTGCATCTTTTTTTATTTTGTCGAGGGCAGTCGGAGCCACAGCTCGCTTATATTTGGTGATCAATATTTTGCAGATTTTTATTCTCAACAAATTGGGCATCCCATTCATTGCAACAACGTTCATCATTCTATTGATGATTTTGCTCTACACGTTTGAAGGCGGCGTTAAAACCATTATTTACACAGATACTTTACAAACAACCGGTATGTTGTTGGGGCTTGTTGTATGCATTTTCGTTATCATCAAATCATTGGGAACGGATTTTTCGGGAGCACTGAACTTACTCCAAGATAAAGGATATACACAGATTTTTAATACAGATATAAAAGCCAGTTCCTTTTTTGGAAAACATATTCTCGGCGGTATGTTTATTGCCATTGCGATGACTGGTTTGGATCAGGAAATGATGCAAAAAAATATCAGTGTAAAAAATTTAAAAGACTCGCAAAAAAACATGATGAGCTTTACAGCAGTGTTGATGTTGGTTAATTTCTTATTCTTGTTTTTAGGTGGGATATTGTATTTGTATGCCACTAAAATGAATATCAATGTAGCTCCTGATGATTTGTTTCCGACTATAGCGTTGAGCGATGCATTTAGTGGAACGATTGGCGTTCTTTTTATCATTGCATTGATTTCTGCATTATTTCCAAGTGTGGATGGTGCCATCACTTCATTAACATCTTGCTTTTGTATCGACATTCTGGAACTAAACAAGATAGAAGGTGATGAAAAATCAAAAAAGAAAAAAAGATTGAAAGTGCATTTGAGTTTTGCAGTTTTGTTTTTTGTGTTGGTGCTCATTTTTAAAGCTATAAACGACAAACTCATTATCGATTTTATTTTAAAATTTGCCGGCATCACATATGGTCCTTTGTTGGGTTTGTTTGCATTTGGTATTCTAACCAAGAAATCCCTTCACCAACAATTCATATGGATGATTTGTATCGTGGCGCCATTACTCGTATTGGGATTTGATATGTTGAGCAGTCCAGAATGGTATGAAAAAAAGCTGCACGTTTCTTTAGGTCTTTCAAATCTTTCCCAACAGCTATTTAACGGGTATAAAATTGGGAATGAGCTGATTTTAATTAACGGCCTTGTAACTTTTTTGGGTTTGTTAATCATATCAAAAAAATCAGAAAAATAATTACATAAAATGAACATCGTTAATCCCTTAGCCGAAGCATATGCCCAAAAATATTCATCACTTTCTGATGCGTTGTTGGATGCAATTGAAATAGAAACCAATGCACAACACAAGCATGCACACATGTTGAGCGGCAGTTTACAAGGAAAATTATTGACAGTCTTGTGTCAGATGCTCAATCCTTTGAAAGTATTGGAAATAGGCACATTCACCGGATATAGTGCATTGTGTATGATGAAGGGAATGCCAAACGAAGCCATTATTCACACCATCGAATTAAGGGATGAAGATGCGGCAACTGCAGCTTCGAATTTTGAAAGGGCAGGATACACCGAACAAATTCAAATGCATGTGGGCGATGCCATGCAAATTATTCCAACACTCGAGGAAATTTGGGATCTCATTTTTATAGATGCGGATAAGGTGCGTTATATTGATTATTACGAATTAACTTTGCCTAAGCTAAAAAAAGGGGGTTGGATTATTGCAGACAATGTGCTGTTTCATGGACAG
>CAIQHJ010000028.1 GCA_903871575.1 uncultured Bacteroidota bacterium | reverse complement strand
GTGTGCCAGTTCGCCATCAGGAAACATTGTTACCAAAACCATACAGTATCAGTATTCCATTCCATTACCAGAACAACCTACATCTACTATTTCTATTGAAAGAATTCAAACTTTTCCGGAGGGTAATTTGTTGTTGAAAGCCGGCGATATTATACAATTTAGAGTCAAAGCCCTTTCGGGTTCTTCTGTTTTTATAATGGGCAATACACCACTTTATGAGCTGCCAGATTCCATTACCAAAGGAATGTCGGGCATTTATCAGGGAAAGTATATCGTTCAACAATCAGACACATTCAACAAGCACAACATTCCAGTTGTATTAACAACCAATGACGGAACTACGGTTGTGAAGGAAACCAATGCAACTTTTAGTGTGATGAGAAAAGGCGACCCTGATATATACCTTACCAAAGGCAGGCTTGCTCATTTAGAATATGGATTGGGAGATGATCGTTTGGGTGGAGCAAAAGTGGGTTATATTGATAGCCTCATTCCCTTAAAAATTATTGGTAAAGTTGGCTCACATTTTAAAGTAAGATTGGCAGGAAGCAGAACCGCGTATATTCCAGATGAGCTGGTTGTGCCCATGCCTGCAGGTTATTTTTCTCCTGGCTCTCTCACCGGTAAAATAAAAGTATTTAATGACCATCCATTTGATGTTGTAAGCGTGCAATTGTTTTCTAAACTACCGTATCAAACCTTTCATCAAACCGAGCCATCAAAAATTGTAGTAGATATTTTTGGGGCAACCAACAACACCAATTGGATTGATCAATTAGACAATCTTCAGGAAATTAAAAAAGTAGAATACGAGCAAATAGCAGATGAAATTTTTAGAATAACCATTACATTAAAACACCAACAACACTGGGGACATATTATTAACTATGCTGGCAATAATTTGATCATCAAAATCAAACCACAACCCAAATCACTTTTATTAAAACACCTCACCATTGCAATAGACGCTGGACATGGTGGCACCAATACAGGCGCTGTTGGTCCAACGGGTGTAGCAGAAAAAGAAATAACGCTGCCCATAGCGTTAAAAATACAACAGCATTTAGAAAGAGAGGGGTGCAAGGTTATCATGACTAGAACCACAGAAACGTTTTTTGATAACAAGCAACGCATTTTATTTTACAGAGACAGCATGCCAGATGTATTATTGAGTATTCATTTAAACTCATCGGCCGACCCCATCCATATTTCAGGAACGAGTACTTTTTACCGTTATGAAGGCTTCAAGCCACTGAGCAAAGCCATTTTCAAAAGAATGCTTGATTTGGGGTTAAAAGATTGTGGCAATAATGGATCATTTAATTTTATGTTGAATAGTCCGTATGAATATCCGAATGCGTTAGTAGAAACATTATACCTAAGCAATCCTGAGGAAGAAATGAAAGTTTTGGATGATGGATTTCAACACAAAATGGCAGAAAAAATTGTGGAAGGGTTGAAGGATTTTTTGAATCAATGCAAACAGTAAATGTTCAAAAGGTTTAGTAGGTTCAATGAGTTCAAAATGTTTGTCACGAGCTTGCTCAACCTCTTGAATCTTTGTAACATTCAACTACATCAGTCGCATAATCATGGGTTGTAGAAAATAACAAAACAGGGTTATCAAAATAATACAGATGATATTGAGTACAAATCCGGTTTTGATCATGTCTTTGATTTTGATATGACCACTGGCAAATACGATGGCATTGGGTGGCGTTCCCATGGGCAACATGCTGGCACAACTTGCCCCAAGCGTCATAGGAATGCCCAGTATCAACGGGTCGATATGTAATGAAATGGCCAGCGAAGAAATCACAGGTGCCATCACAATTACCTGCGCTACGTTGCTCATCACCTCACTTAAAAAAATGGAAGCCGTGGTTACAATTAAAATCATTACCAATGTATTTCCTGTAGAATAAGCAGCTAAAAAATTTCCAAATTGCTCCATCAATTTTGCATCTTCCAATGCTTTAGCCAATGCAATTCCGCCGCCAAATAAAATCAAAATGCCCCAGGCCATTTTTTTGGTATCGGGCCAATCGAGCAATTGCGTTTTTTTATCTTCAACAATTTTTCCGGATGGCACGATGAACAAACCAACTGCCGCCATCATCGCAATAATGGTGTCATCCAACACCAATATTTTTTGAAAAGCGTTGATGATATCCTTAAAAATCCAAAGCAAAACGGTTATGATGAACACAATGGATACTCTTTTTTCGGGAGTTGATAATGGACCCAATATGTTGAGTTCATTTTTGATGAATTGATTTCCTTTTTCGCTGTGTTTGATGTTGTTGGGATATAGCCATTTTACCAAAACCCAATAGAGCATGAACAACAAAACAATGGTGAGCGGTGTAAAAACAACCATCCAGTCGGTAAAGCCAATATTGTAGTTGAATTTATCAGAGATGTAATTAACGTAAGCAACATTAGGTGGTGTGCCAATGATGGTGCCCAATGCAAAATTGGATGCATAGGCGATAGACAACATGAGGGTGAGTGAAAAGTTTTTGATGTTATGGTTGGCTTGTTGATTGGTTTCCACAACATGAATAACCGACATGGCGATAGGAAACATCATCATGGTGGTGGCGGTATTGCTGAGCCACATGCTAAGAAATCCGGTTGCTAAAATAAAGCCAAGAATGATGCGGTTGCCGTTGGTGCCGGTAATGTTGATGATGCCCAATGCAATTCTTTTGTGAAGATTCCATTTTTCTATGGCGATGCCCAAAAAGAAACCGCCCATAAATAGGAAGATGATAGAATCTGAGTAAGATTTGGTAACCTCTTTTATCGAGCATATATTAAATATGGGGAATAGAATGATTGGCAATAAAGCAACAACGGGTAAAGGCAGCGCATCCAGTACCCACCAGCTGATCATCAATACGGCAATGGCCAAAACCAGATTTGGCTTTGTGGCCAACGAGAAAGGATTCACTGCTATAAACAATAAAAACAACAAGACTCCGGTGATTAATGCCAGCGTTTTTTTGTTGTATTCAAACCATTTTTTCATGAGAACAATTCGGATGCTCAATGTAAAAAGAAAACATAGAATAAACTAAAATGAAAGTCATTGCTAAAAAGAATATGGATTGAAAATCTGTAATGGTTCAATGAAATTGATCAAATAATCTTCCCATCAGCATAAAATATTAATTGCATCCTCAAAATCGAAGTGCTAATTTTGCGCCATGTATAGAATTCTGTTGCTTTTATTGTTGGTTTGTTCAAATGGCGTTTTTGCACAAAGAACTATGGAAGCCCAAAGAACATCCACACCGCCAAAGATAGAAGGCCTCCTTACAGAAACCAACTGGAAAAAGGCGATACCTGCCGATGATTTTATTACCAACTCCCCAGATTATGGAAAACCCGCAACTAAAAAGACACAGGTCTGGGTTTTATATGACGATGAAGCCATTTACATTGCAGCGAAACTTTTCGACAATCCCAAAGAAATAAAAAAACAGCTAACAGCAAGAGATAAAGAACAAAGGCAGAATGTAGATTATCTCAGCGTTTACTTTGATACCTACAACGACGATCAAAACGCTTTTCAATTTACCGTTACCACCAGAAACGTGCAATCCGACGCGCGCATTTCTCAAACATCAGAGTTTGATTACAGTTGGGATGCGGTTTGGGAAAGCAATGTAAAATTTGTTGAAGATGGTTGGGAACTCGAAATGAAAATTCCATATATCTCATTGCGTTTTTCTCAGGCCGAGCTTCAGCATTGGGGCATCAATTTTAACCGATTCACCAGAAAGAACAACGAAAGCAGCTATTGGAATTCAATTAATCCCAACATTGCGGGATTTGTAAATCAGTTTGGAAATCTTGAAGGCGTTAGTCATATCAAGCCACCACTTAGACTTTCATTTCTCCCCTACATCAGCACCGGATATACAAGCAATCCAACTTCTGAAGGTCGCGATAATCAGTGGCTACGAAGTGGTGGAATGGATGTGAAATGGGGAGTGAATGAAAGCTTTACTTTAGATGCCACGCTGGTACCCGATTTTGGTCAGGTAATTTCCGATAACAACGTGCTCAACCTTTCTCCTTATGAAGTACGTTTCCAAGAAAACAGACCTTTTTTTACAGAAGGCACAGAGCTGTTCAATAAAGCGGGTTTGTTTTACAGCAGAAGAATAGGATTGACACCCAATGGATATTATGATGTGAACGATTTGGCAGCAGCAGACAGCAACATCAATGTAGAACGCAATCCTGGGGTAACCCAATTAATAAACGCGGTAAAGTTTTCGGGAAGAAATAAAAACAATGTAGGGATAGGCGTTTTTAATGCCATTAGTGCACCGATGTTTGCGACGATAAAAGACAAGCGAAACGGTTCCACACAAAAAATTCAGACAGCACCGCTAACCAATTACAATGTATTTGTTTTTGACAAGGCATTGAAAGGAAGGTCTTCTATAACTTTTACCAATACAAGTGTAATAAGAGATGGCAGCTCACACGATGCCAACGTTTCTGCACTTGATTTCTCATTTTTTGATAAAAAGAACATGTATGCATTGTCTGGTACCGCACGTTACAGCATGATCAACGGCGACCTTGATGAAAATGGATACAATGCTCAATTGAGTGTGAAAAAAGTAAGTGGCAAGTTTCAGTTTGAAATAGGACAAAACATAGAGTCTGAACATTACAACCCCAATGATCTGGGTTATTTACAGGCGCCGAATGAATTCACTAGCAGCGCATCTTTTGCCTATAAGCAACGAACACCCACCAAACATTTTTTAACATACGTGTATTCGCTGGGTGTAAATAACACCTACCTGTACACGCCAATGAAATGGAGTGAAGTGAAAGTAAGTGCAAGTGCATTTTATTTTTTCAAAAATTTCTGGGACCTCACATTTATGTTTGAATCCAAACCGGTTTGGCAACAAGATTATTTCGAATTGAGAACACCGGGCAAGATGGTGAGGATGATGCCTTGGCAATATTTCGGTATCAGCGGAAGTTCGGATAGCCGTAAACGTTTCTTTGCCGGATTTGATGTGGGATATGCAAACACAGCAGCTTTTAAAAACTCCGATTATTATAGAGGAGATTTTAATATTCGTTATCGATTTAGCGATAGATTGAGTATCGAATGGCAAACTGGTGGAAGCATTGATCGTGGCAATGTGGGCTATGCTTTTCAGCGCGAGTCGAATGGCGATCCCATTATCGGATGGAGAGATGTGAAGCAATACACCAATGTACTTTCTGGCATATTCAATTTTACATCTCGTATGTTTCTAACGATGAGGGCCAGACATTATTGGAGCCATGTAAATTATTTTCATTTTTATAATGTAGATGATAAAGGGTATTGGACAGAGCGACCTTTTATTGCAGGAAACGACGACAATTACAATGCGTATAATTTGGATATGTTTTATACCTGGGATTTCATGTATGGAAGTCGTTTCATTCTGGGCTGGAAAAACTGGTTGCCGGGAGAAGCAAATATTGATGGAACTGCAAATCCTGGCTATTTAAAAAATATGCGACAGGTTTTGACCAAACCACAAGGTAGGGAAATAACAGCCCGACTTATTTACTTTCTAGACCACAGAAAAGTGAAAAGCGTAAAGCGTGTAACAATGCCATAATGCCTCAGCTTTTCTTACCTTTACACCCAATAAAACAAGGAATATCATGAGTGAAACAGCAATAGCGGCACCATTAACCGCTAAAGATTTTGCAACAGATCAGGAAGTGCGCTGGTGTCCGGGTTGTGGAGATTATTCAATATTGGCGCAGGTTCAGAAGGTGATGCCAACTTTGGGCATCCCCAGAGAGAATATAGTTATCATTTCGGGGATTGGTTGTAGCAGCCGTTTCCCATATTACATGAACACATATGGCATGCACAGTATTCATGGAAGAGCAACGGCGGTGGCAAGCGGGTTGAAAGCAGCGCGTCCAGAGCTCAGCGTTTGGATTGTAACCGGAGATGGAGATGGTTTGAGCATTGGCGGAAACCACACCATTCATTTACTGCGCAGAAATTTTGATGTAAACATTTTGTTGTTTAACAATCAAATTTATGGACTAACCAAGGGACAATATTCTCCAACATCGGAAGAGCATAAGATTACCAAGAGCACACCATTTGGTAGTATTGATCATCCGTTTAATCCGTTGGCACTGGCGATGGGTGCAGATGCAAGCTTCATTGCCCGTTCGATGGATAGAGACCCCAAGCATATGCAAGCGATGTTGCTGAGATCTAATGCACATAAAGGAACATCATTTTTAGAAATCTATCAGAACTGCAATATTTTCAATGATGGTGCTTTTGAAGTATTTACAGAAAAAGGCACGAAAATGGAAGAAGTTATTTTCTTGGAGCAAGGCAAACCGTTGGTTTTTGGTGCCAATCAAAACAAGGGCATCAAGCTAGACGGATTTAAACCAGTGGTGGTTGAATTGAATGAAGGCGTTTCTCAGGATGATTTGTGGATACACGATGAAAGAGATTTTTACAAAGCACAGATATTGGTCAGAATGTTTGACGATCCATCTTCACAAGGACATTTACCCAGACCATTCGGTGTTTTTTATCAAACAGAAAGAGCTTGCTACGAAGACATCATGACCATGCAAATTGAAGAGCTGATTGCACAAAAAGGCAAAGGCGATTTGGATAAATTGTTAATGGGAAGTGAGACGTGGACAATTGGGTAGCCTCCCTTAAACCCTCCGAAGGAGGGGGATGATAATGTGAGAAGTTTGGAGGATTTTTTAGCAGTATTATTTTGTAAGTTTTTTATTTTGATGCAGTATTCATTTTTTCCAAAACGTATTCTTATTGCAGGAGCTTCAGGCATGGTGGGGGCGCATTTGCTAGACATTTGCATTCAATCAGAAGAGATTGAAACGATTTTTATGCTCTCCCGAAAACCTTCAGCAAATCTTCATAAAAAAGATTCGGAAGAGCCAGCGCATGCTTTTTTACACAAATTTTTTCTCCACCAAATACTCGGCAATCTGTACTGCATTGGTTGCCGCACCTTTGCGTAGGTTGTCACTTACCACCCAACAGTTCATTGTATTTGCTTGGGTTTCATCCCTTCTGATTCTGCCAACAAATGTTTCATCTTTGTCGTGTGCTGTTAATGGCATGGGATAGATGAAATTGTCAACATCATCTTTCAACACAATTCCAGGAGCATTGGATAAAATTGAATGTATATCTGCAATTTCAAAATCTTTTTCAAACTCAATATTTACCGACTCACTATGTCCACCAATTGTTGGAATTCGTACACATGTAGCCGTTAGTTGTATCGAATCGTCGCCCATAATCTTCTTGGTTTCATTGGTCATTTTCATTTCCTCTTTTGTATAACCATTCTCTAAAAACACATCTATATGTGGAATCGCATTCAAGTCGATTGGATATTTATACGCCATTTCTCCTTCTATTCCTTTTCTTTCATTCATCAATTGCATCACTGCTTTTATTCCTGTACCCGTTACACTTTGATATGTACTAACTACTACTCTTTTAATTTTATACTGATCATGCAAAGGTTTTAAAACTACAACCAACTGAATGGTAGAACAATTGGGATTGGCAATGATTTTATCAGATGCACACAACATGCCTGCATTAACTTCCGGTACAATCAATTTTTTGTCGGGGTCCATTCTCCATGCACTTGAATTATCGATTACGGTAATGCCGGCAGCAGCAAACTTTGGAGCCCATTCCAATGAAGTAGAACCTCCAGCAGAAAACAAGGCAATGGCAGGTTTTGCATCTATCGCATCCTGCATGCCAACTACTGTATAGGCATTTCCGTTAAATTCAATTTGCTTTCCAATCGATTTTTGCGAAGCAACTGGAATCAATTCCGTAATCGGAAACTTGCGCTCTGCTAATACCTCCAACATTTTTGTGCCTACCAAACCCGTTGCACCTACTACAGCTATTTTCATACACTTAATTTTTGTCCAACAAATTTAAGTGTAATACAAAGCCGTTCCTCGTTTCTTAGCCTTCCATTCAAAATTTAGAAATTATTAAAAATCATTGCATTCTTGTAAACATTTGTAAACGACTAAATGCAACTATGTTTTTCATTGAAGTTTCTTCAGTGATTTGATGAATAGGTTTGCAAAAAAATATTCAAATGCAAATGAAATTATGGATATGCATGGTGTTGGTTTTTGCGGTAAGTTATGCTCAAGCTCAAATGTCAAACATTCAATCTTTTGATATCATCATTGATGAG
>CAIQHJ010000027.1 GCA_903871575.1 uncultured Bacteroidota bacterium | reverse complement strand
GCATAACCCAAGTCATTTATTTTCAACTCCTGGAACCTACAATGTAAATTTTTCACTCATCACCAATGTGGGCTGTGTTAGTGACACTACGATTCCTGTGACGGTTTATCCTTTAACGCTCGGAACGTTGGTTGGCACGAATACGGTTTGTCAAAATGCAAGTGCTCCTGTGTTGACGTTCAATGCTTCTTCGGGCACAGCGCCATATATCTTCAATTATACCATAAATGGTGGGAGTCAAACCCTTTCCTCCGCAACAGCCACTGCCACGGTAACTGCGCCAACCAATATTCCGGGAACCTTCAATTATCAATTAACCAGCATACAAGGTGCAGCTTGCTTGCAAGTACAATCTACCACACCTGCTGCAATTACTATAAATCCATTGCCCGTAGCAACCATTGCTGGTACAATAGCGGTCTGTCAAAATTCAACATCTCCAAACATAACTTTTACCGGATCGGGAGCCACCGCGCCATATACTTTTTCTTATCGGATAAACAGTGGAGCCATCCAAACCATCACTTCTACAGGTAATACCGCTACAGTTGCTGCACCAACAAATGTTGTGGGCGTATTTACGTACACATTGCTTGGGGTTGTAGATGGAACCGCTACCGCTTGCGCACAAAATCAAAATGGAACTGCCGTGGTTACTGTTAACGGCTTGCCAACTGCATCTGTTAGCGGATCAACTGCGGTTTGTTATAATGCCACCGCTCCATTGGTTACTTTCACCGGAGCAAATGGGACCCCACCTTTTATTTTTACGTATTCAATTAACAATGGACCAAATTTAGCCGTGAGCTCTGCTGCTACAAGTAATTCGGCTACAGTTGCGGTGCCAACTTCTGTACCAGGTACGTATAATTATCAATTGATCAGCGTTCGAGAGTCGAGTTCCAATCAATGTTTGAATTTGCAAAATGGAATGAACAGCTTTACGATTTATCAAGAGCCTATCGCTCGATTTAATTATACACCTCCAGCATGTCCCAATCGATTGGTTCGCTTTTTTGACAATTCCACACCTTTTGCAGGAACCGTTACAGAATGGCATTGGAATTTTGGAGATGGTTCGCCTATTGAAACGGTTCAAAACCCAATACATGCTTTTCCGGCAGCAGGAACTTACTTTATTAAATTATTTGTGAAGACAAGCAACGGCTGTTTTAGTCCAGAGATTATCGTGCCGTTGGTGATTGATCCCAATCCAACCGTTGGATTTATCAATCCTGAGGTTTGTCTTTCTGATACATATGCGCAATTTACCGATACCAGCTCCGTTCCAGGTGGAACCATTGTGGCTTGGCAATGGAATTTTTCTGATCCTATAAGTGGGGTATTAAACACGTCGACATTACAAAATCCAAGACATAGCTACAGTACCATCGGTACAAAAAATGTAGAATTGATCGTAACAACAAGTGCGGGTTGTATCGATACCATCGTGCAATCCTTTTTTGTAAATGGCGATATACCTGTGGCTGGTGTGCAAGTGCAAAATCCAACGCGTTTATGTGCCAACGATTCTATTCGAATTAAAGATGTTTCAACGGTGAATGTGGGCTCTATTGTAAAAGTTCATATTTATTGGGATGTGTTGGGCGCGCCAACAACCTTTGAAACCGATGATTATCCTTATACTGGAAAAATTTATGCACATCTCTATCCCAATTTTCAAGCTCCATTAACCAGAACATTCAGAATCAAGTTTAAATCTTATTCTGGTGAAACCTGTGTTGATAGTTTATTTCAAGATGTTGTGATCAATGCTGCACCAAAGGTTTTATTTAATGTAATTCCCGATACTTGTTTGTATATCACGCCTTTTCAAATTACACAAGCGAGTGAAATTGGGGGAGTTCCTGGTGTTGGCGTTTTCACTGGTACGGGCATTTCTGCAACAGGTATTTTCAATCCCACGCCGTTGGGTTATGGTCAATATCCGATACATTATGTGTACACATCCAATATGGGCTGTGCAGATTCTGCCGATCAAAACATCACTATTTTGCGTCCACCTACTGCAAATTTTGGCTACAGTACACCAAATTGCGAAACCAAAGCCGTTACATTTACAGATACCTCAGCATCCACTGTTGGAAACATAACCACATGGACATGGAATTTTAATGATGGAACGCCTATTTTGGTTAGAAATACCAACACGCCTTTTACACATATTTTTGCAACTGCAGGCATTTACAATGTGATGTTAACCGTAACAACAGCAGGCGGTTGCAACAGCATGACAAGAGTAAAAGAATTGGTGATTCATCCACAACCGGTTGCCAAATTTACATTCACAGATACCGCTTGTTTGCCCAATGCTTTTGTGCAATTCAACAATACTTCTACAATTGCGGATGGAACGGCCAATACGTTTAGATATGCCTGGAATTTTGGTGAACCTGCTTCTGGCCTACAAAATACATCAACCGCAACCAATCCATCGCATGTTTACAATACACTTGGCCCCATCAATGTGCGATTGTTGGTAACGAGTGCAGCGGGTTGTTTTGATGACACAATAACTGTCATCAACACCATACATCCTCAACCAATAGCCAACTTTCAGTTTACCAAACCAAGTGTTTGCATTGGCGATAATGTGAAAATGTTAGATCAAAGCAATCCATTGGATGGAAGCTTATTCCAATGGAATTGGTT
>CAIQHJ010000026.1 GCA_903871575.1 uncultured Bacteroidota bacterium | reverse complement strand
GGCACCACATTAAATTGTAAAGGTTGGGTTCAAGAAGCGGCTTTGAGAATGCTTTTGAATAATCTAGATCCCAATGTAGCCGAGCGTCCCGAAGAATTGATAGTTTATGGTGGGAGAGGAAAAGCGGCGCGTAATATTGAATCGCTTGATTTAATTATAAAAGGATTGAAAGATTTGGAAGAAGATGAAACCCTGATGATTCAAAGTGGGAAACCAGTTGCCATTTTAAAAACCCATAAGGATTCTCCGCGTGTATTAATCAGCAATTCGCAACTTGTTCCCAATTGGGCAAACTGGAAACATTTTGATGAGTTGGAGAAAAAAGGGTTGATGATGTACGGACAAATGACGGCGGGAAGTTGGATTTATATCGGCAGTCAAGGAATTGTACAAGGTACTTATGAAACATATGGTTCAGCAGCTACAAAACATTTTGGTGGTTCTTTAAAAGGAACACTAAATGTAACTGCAGGTTTGGGTGGAATGGGTGGCGCTCAACCTTTGGCCATTACCATGAATGAAGGTGTTGCACTAGTTGCAGAAGTAGAGGAGTGGCGCATCGACAAAAGATTAGAAACAAAATATCTTGATGAAAAATATCTAAATATTGATGAAGCCATTGATAAAGCGCTTCAATACAAATCTGAAGGAAAAGCAGTAAGCATTGGTGTTTTGTGTAATGCGGTTAATCTTTTACAGCGATTGATTGAGCGAAATATTGTGCCAGATACTTTGACTGACCAAACCAGTGCACATGATCCATTAATTGGATACATTCCACATCATTTAACCAATGATGAAGCCAATGCGTTAAGAACCGAAAATCCGGATGAATATATTCGACTCAGTTATGTAAGCATGCGTAAACATGTAGAATTGATGATTGAATTGCAATCTATGGGAGCGGTAACTTTTGATTATGGAAACAACATCAGAGCCAGAGCAAAAGAACAAGGACTTGAAAATGCATTTGATTTCCCTGGCTTTGTACCTGCATATATTCGTCCTTTATTTTGTGAAGGTAAAGGTCCGTTTAGATGGGCTGCATTAAGCGGCGATCCTGAAGATATTCGTGTTACAGATGAATTAATGATGGAACTTTTTCCTGATAATGTGGGTATGATTCGTTGGATGAAAATGGCGAAAGAAAAAATTGCTTTCCAAGGATTACCAGCGCGTATTTGCTGGATTGGCCAAGGTGAAAGAGAAAAAGCTGGATTGGCTTTTAATGAATTGGTAAGAACGGGTAAAGTAAAAGCACCAATTGTAATAGGTCGCGATCATTTAGATACCGGTTCTGTGGCTAGTCCAAACCGTGAAACAGAAGCCATGTTGGATGGTTCTGATGCAGTTGCTGATTGGCCAATTTTAAATGCTTTGGTAAATACAGCTGGTGGTGCAAGTTGGGTTTCCTTGCATCATGGCGGTGGCGTTGGAATGGGCTACAGCATTCATTCTGGAATGGTTATCGTAGCTGATGGCACCGACGATGCAAAAGCTAGATTGAGCAGGGTTTTAAGAAACGATCCAGGAATGGGTGTTATCCGTCATGCAGATGCGGGCTATGAGCTTGCTCAAAAAACATCAGATGCACATGGTTTGGATATTAAAAAGAGGTTGAGATAGGGTTTAAAAAGTCAGAGTGAAAATGAGCGTGAGAGCGAACAATGAGTTTCGACTTTTTTCTTCATTCTCATTCTGTTTCTCGCTCTAGTCTAAAAAAACTTCGTGTCAAGAAAACGTTCAAAAGGTTCAAGAAGGGGTTGAAGATTTTCAACCCTTACAAAAGGTTGGGATCATTTTCCAGTATTTAGCATTTTGTTTTCAAAAAAAACTTCGTGTCTTTGCGCCTTTGTGCCTTTGTGTCAAAAAAAATCGCGTTTACGCGCATTCGTGTTTCAACTCCCTTCACCTTTCGAGGGAACGGTTGGCATGGGAGCTTCCTACACCAAACACCAAACCCCAAACAAATAAAAATAGCCCACGATCATAAAAACCGTAGGCTGATTTTTTAAAATAATCCAACATTAAAACTCAACCCCAACACCCAAATTCACATCTACCACACTCATACGTTGATGTATAATTGTACTGGTTTTACTTCCTCCTGTAGAAATGTCGAAGTTCCATCTTGGTTTCATGTAACTGTAATCAATATTTGTAAATACATTGAAATTGTTTGCAAATCTATATCTAAAATCTGTACCCACTTGCCAAGCAAATGCATCCGACCATTTATCAGCAGTTGCTAAATTTATTCCAGAAATGTCTTCCAAACTAAATTTCAATACAGGCGCATTTGCGCGAGAAAATCCCACTAGGCCTTTTATATCCATAGAGAAATTATCACCAAGGTCAATTGTTCCCATAGGGCCAGCAAGAATGCCCCAATATTGCCAGTGGTCAGTTGAAGATGGGGTTACAGATATCGGTAAATATCTTTTTGCAGCTCCTTCGTCAACCCCGAAATTTGAAAACATTACTTTACTTGCTATACCAACACTTTTAGTGAGGTGATAGCTTCCTTCCAAATTGATGTTAAATCCTGTCTTGGCAAATCCAGGATCCTGAAAATGATTGTAGTCTGTGGATTTGAAAAATGAAACTGGAAATGCAAATCCAGTTGACAATCCAATGTTGAACTTTTTTGTTTCCATTTTTGATGTGCTCTGACTGTATGTTGCAGATATCATCAATAGCATTAAAGTTGTAATAAACAGTTGTTTTTTCATGTTAATAATTTTAAGTTAAATAATTAATTACTCCGTAAAAGTATAATTGATGATTCCCTTTAAAAATGATTTTCGTTGAAGCTTTTTTGATTTTAATCATTCATTTTTTTTAAGCTTTTTATATGATTTCTATTAGTTGACTTTCTTTTGTGGTCATATTTTTTTGTGCTTATTTCCTTCATTTTTATCGAACTAAAATAATTGCATATGAATGTTGTATTTGAAAATTTGAGTTTGAAAAAATGTAATCAATTGCTTTCTAATGTTGATTTTTATGAAAAGCAAATCGAAGCTTTAGAAATGATGTTAAATGATGTAATGACAAGGTTCACCAATAAAATAAGTTTTGATAAAAAGTTGTGGTACACGAAATTGTTTGAAGAGAAAAAGGAATCTTTAACCTTAATGAAGTTAAAATTGGAAAATGCTAAAATGGCAATGAATCATTCTGCATTAACAGAAGTTGAAGGCGAAGAAAATGATTCATATAAACAAATCAAAAAAATGAGTATTGAAGTATATAATCTGGAAAAAGAAATCAATGAATTGAGTAAGTCACTAAAACTTTTTTTAATTGATATTTTGTAAATGCAAAAAGCCTCCGAATTTCGAAGGCTTTTTATATAAATATTTATAATTGTTTATTGAAGTTTAGCCAACCACATAGAAGCGTTCATAAACAGTTTGGTGTGGGTATATAAACTCCAAGAAACATAAAGCGTGTTTCCTGCAGCACCTGTTCCATCATCAATTGGAGAACTGTCTGTTACTGCAAATACACGTCCCGTTCCATAAGTTGATGATGCACACATTACTTTAGTTGTACTTGTTTGTGCTGTACTGTTTTGCCAAATCAATCCTTGAACGGTAGCGTTGGCTGTTTTGTTCAATGAAAGTGTAGCGCCATTATGGTAATCTAAATTGGTAACGATGCCTTCAGTACCTCTTAATAATGGATTGCCAGTGCTATTGGTTAATACATTGGTGCTTAATTGAGTAATGTTGGTAAGTTCTATTGCCATACCAAAAGGATTTACTTTAATGCCATTGTTTGTAAATAAATCATTCCAAATCATTGGTGAATCCCAACCATCATTATCTCTGTCCGAAATGGTATGATCTGCACACATGAATAATCCACCACCATTGGATACAAAATTTATGATGGCTTGTTTTTCTGATAATGTGAATTGTTTATTGGGTTCTACAACAACAAAAACATCATAGTTTTTCAAATCTTGTGCGTTTGTTGTTACACCATAAGTGATTAACCCATTTGAAGGAAGCGTTTCAACGGTATGGCCTTTTTTTACCAATGCAATTCCCCAACTTGATAATGCACCTGTCCAATAAGTAACAGCTGTAGTTGAAGTTACGGTTGATTGAAGTGGTGTTGGAATTCTTTGCGGAATGCTGTTGTCTTCGTCAATTACCCAATCTGCATTTCCTGCAGTTTCGGCTTGTGAAGCATCAAAAAGAAACTTCTTTACGACAGTTGCATTGGATATGTTTGATGTTTTAGGTGAAGTGATTGCATTTTGTGTGTTGATGATTTCATTGGCCTGGTTTTGTTTTGAACAACTACTAAAACTGAACACAAATAATGTGGCATAAAAAAGGTGCT
>CAIQHJ010000025.1 GCA_903871575.1 uncultured Bacteroidota bacterium | reverse complement strand
CTATTTTGAATAAAAGAATCAACGATATAAGACATGTGGTAAAATTCTACTCGAAGATAAATGAAAACAACTATTCTCTTTCCAGATTATCTTTATTACTGGTGCAAAAAATAAAATGTGTAATTGGAACTGTTTTTTATTGCACTAACGCTTAACAACAACCGAATGATAGGTAACCAAATCCTATGTTGAAAATCTGTAAGGCTTCCAAATTATCGCTTCCAACGTGCTAAAGCCGGAATGTTTTTGGTGAACAAGCCCGCCAAAAATCCAGGGAACCCCATTTCTTGGAGTTTGCTTTTTGCCAATGCTTGCATCTCCAATACTGTCATATTGGGAGAAATAAATTGCCCATTTTCAAAACATTTAGAACAATACATCTTGCTTTTTGTACCATCAGCATTTGTGCCGCCACCTTGCGTATCTTTTTTTAACGGCATCCCACAACTTTGACAAATTTTGTATGTTTTTTCCATGATTTTTTATTTGAATAATGTTATTATTTTAGGTTGAGGCGCATGCAACTTTTTCCATCAATCAATTCATTTGTGCTGCAATATATGCAATGGCTTGCGCTTGCGTTAATGCAGAAAAATTGCGATATCGATGATGCACATCAATGATTTCATCAATGGCATCGACTACCAATTTTTTGTTTTCCCAAGTTTTGATTTCATGTATCACAATGGCTAAACATCCTTTTTTATATGCAATTTGACCAATGACATGAACCAATGTATTTCTTACCCTTGCGGTTGGATCGTGTTGCAATACTTTGAGCATAGGCAATATATCTTCCGGATGCTTTCTGCCTCGCAATTCTATGCCATGACAAATTTCTCTTCTAATTTCTTTGTCTTCGTGTTGCAAAAATCTTTTTGCCCAATTCAATACTGGCTTTGGGTTTACCTCACCCATTTTTTTTATAGAACCGATAACCGCATTCTTGGGTGCATGGTGCACATCAAAAAGGCCAACTTCAAAAAAAGCTTGTGTAATTTCAAATTCTCTTTTTCCAATTTCACCTGCAGCATTGATGACCGTTTGACGCACTTTATAGGAATCGTGTTCTTGCAATGACTTTAATGTTTGTAAGATGGACATTTTTAAATCTGCATGTGAAAAATAGATCTTACCTACCGATAAATAGGCTGTTTTACGGATATAGGTATCATCATCATCAAAATATGAAAGCAAATCTGTGACTTGATGTTGGGTTAGATTGGATAGTATATGTTGGTGCATGGAAGCAACCAATTGATTTCGTTCTGTTTTATTTAATTCGTAGAATCCGGCCATTATCCAATTTTACAAAATAAAAGTAGATTTTTTATAATGCATCTTTCTTTCTGTTAGGTATTGTAAGATAAATTGAAAGCAATTTTCATCATGTCCAATGAGTTCTGGCGGGAAAATTCCACGGGATTCAAATAGGCCATTCAAAAACATATTGGCTGCTGCTGTAGCCGTATATCCTGTCGTTCTGGCCATAGAGGAAGTTTGACTAATCGGATCGTATTCGTCATATAAATCGTAAACAATCTTTTCTTTATCTCCTTTGCTGTTTACGCCTGTAATGCTGATTCGCATGATGGTTAACTCTGGTTCCGTTTCGCCCAATTTCCATTCATTGAATAAAATAGAACTGGTGAAATCTAAAGGCGATATGCTAACGCCTTTTACATGTAAAGGTTTCGTGTCGAAGAACCCACTCTCTTTTAATACTTTGATGTATTCAATATGTCCAGGATAACGAAGTGTTTTTTCTTTCATGTTGCGTATATGCGGCATCGTGAAAATAATAGAACGAAGTCCATCCGAATTGAATGACTCTAATGTACCTACCTCGTCAAATTGAACAAATTCGCAATCGGAAAGCGCATCACGGGTAATCAATTTCCCATTTTCAACATACCTGGCAGGACGCGTATATTCTTCTATTACATCAACTGGAGAAAAAGGAGCTTTGTAAGCGAAAGGCCATTTTTTAATTTTTGGCAATCCACCTACCAAACACTCAAAATCAGTTATTTCCATGAGTTGATTGTATCTACCCAAGATGAAATTGCCCATTCCTGGTGCAACGCCGCAATCTACAATAGCCGTTACATTATTTGCCTTCGCCAATGCATCCAACTGTAAAGCATCCTCCGGAAAAAAAGAAATGTCCACTACATGCTTACCCGCTTCGATGATGTTTTTCACTGTTTCGTATCCTAAAAAGCCAGGCACAGCACACACCACCAAATCAAAAGGCAATATTGTTTTTTGTAATTGCAATCGATCACAAACATCCAACACTTGATAGGTGATGTTGCTGTTTTTATCTGTTAATCGTTGAAGTCTTTCCTCGCTAATATCGGTAAGGGTTACCTGATGATTTTTACTTAAATCAAATGCCATCGTACTTCCTACCATTCCAGCACCCAAAACAATGATTGTATGCATATATATGAATTGAAAATTGAAATTAAAAATAACAAAATTTATTGCACAACAAACTAGATATTTTCAATTGCAGATAATTTCTGTATTAATTTTTTATAAGCCATTTTCTCATGCAGTTTTAATACACTGAAAAACCGCTTGCTGAGATGTAAGAACGATGATTTCGTAAAATACCTTCGGGCAACATACCAATCGTGCCAATCTCCCAAAGCAGATTGTACAGCCGACCATTTTTCGTAATCCAATGAAATCTGCTGTTGAATAGCGATTGGCAAAAATGTATATACATACATTATTTTTTTGATTGTTTTACGCAATCCATGCATGTCACGCTTCTTGTGTTTTTTAATGTGCTTCATTGCAATTTTTCGATAGGTATTAAAATAGGCTTTCAATGATTTTATCTCCACATCAAAACACCTACTTTTTGTTTGCTTTCTCATACAATGAATGTGGCTAATAAATTTTGGAACAGCTTTTAAAAACAACTTCTCTAATACATCAATTTGATGTAACATAGGATAGATAAAGGGTTCGTTATTTTTTGTTATGCCGCGCGTCAATTGCATGTGCATATTCAGTTCGCGCAAAGCGCCAGTTTTTTTAAACAATTCATTTATTGTTCTATCTTGATTTTTGTGTTGGTGTACAAACTTCTCAAAATTAAAAATTGATTTTATTTTTTTTATAGCTACCCGAATGCGATGCAGTTTTTCGGCTTCAGGAAAATGATGATAGGCCAACAATACTGCAACAATATCATTGAGTTGCGCTGTGTAGTTTTTTTGAAGAAAATAAGTACTCATCTCATGCATGAAAATCTACTTTATAATATTTTCAATTACATGAAAATTTGTAGGTTCTTAGCTGATTGTCATCAATAGTTTGAATGAATAGGATACTTTATTGTACAATAATTTTCTTCGTAATGTTCTGTTTGATTCCAATGCAATGAAGATAATAAACACCTGCTGCTATTCCCTTCAATTCAATATGTATGAGGTTGTTATTGATGCTAAATGTAATGGGTATTCGCTTGCCCAATTGGTCAATCAGCACAATGGATTGAACGTCATTTTCCGATTGGTGCACATACAATTCCGATTGCACAGGATTGGGAAATACATACAACGATTCGTTTGGCAAACTATTGATAAGGATCATCCTCGAACTTGTATCCGCAGGCATGCAATCGTGTAGCGCGGTTAATGTTACTTTATACCATCCATTGGCATAATACGTATGTGTTGTATTCGGAATTGATGCGGTATCACCATCTCCAAAATCCCAATGTATGCGTTGATAATTTGATGATAAATTGGTGAATGAAATTTCATTTTGTAAACCTTGAAAATTGAATGCTGCTTTTGTGTCGTACTGGCCTACCAACCAATTGCTCAATGAATCGTACACGATTTGTTTAACTGTATTTTTTATGCTTGTTACTTGGCCAATGTTGAGGCTGCCATTGTAATTTATATTGGTTGGGTCTTTTCTAAATAGCACGCTGTAAAAGCTACAAGCAGCGGCATAACTGCCATACATGGAAGGGTGACTGCCATCTGCAGCGTATAATTCTATAGCAGGAAAAGTTGTTCTGATATTTTTCCATACAGCACCCACGGGAGCAACAACCGCATTATTGTTTTCAGCCAGCTGCATATATCGATTGTATAGCAGGCTATCCATGCCGTTGTAAGTACATACTGGTGGCCAAACAGCGCAGTTACTTGCATCTCCATTTTTCCTTCCCCAGGTCATGTAGAAAATTGTTTCTGCACAGGGGTTGTAAACATGTATCAGACTATCTAATTTTTTGGCAAAAGGAAAAACTTCAACTTGTACTTGTTCTTCTGGAAATGAAGGCAACTGAGACTGCTCTTGAAGAACAACAAAGTCCCAATTTCCTTGAGCAATTTTATTTAGGGTGGTCGTGTTGGTGCAATGCGCTTCAAGTGTATACCCACCAGGAGTACTGCTTTCAAAATAAAGCGTATCGTTGGTAGAGGTTGCCATATTTTGTAATAAAGCAGGCAGGTTGTTGGTTGCAGTGTAACTGTTTCCTAAAAATAAAACCCTGATTGATTGTTGACCATAACCTACAATTTCAAATGCAATACAAAATAAAAATAGAAATATTTTTTTCATTTTTCTTGTTTCAAAATATGCTATGGAATGGCAATCAAAATAACGACTAAAACAATCAATAATAAAAACAACAATAATAGGGAAAATCCTATGATGATTCCGGCGTTTGCAAGGCCTTTACCTTTCAATTTGCCTTTGCTATCCTTGATTCTTTTTCTACTCATAAAGCCAGTCACTATGCCGCCAACCAATAATCCTAGTCCAATCAAACCTAGTCCAGCACCGCTTACCAACAAAAGTAATGCAGCTAATCCACTTGATACAAATGAAGCAATAGCCATTGGATCTGTTGTCACCATTTCTGTATTTACTGCCCGTTCTTCAATATAATTGCCGCCTCTATTTTGTAGGTAATCAATGGAGCCATTCGCAAAATGAATGGAAGCAACATCCGATTTCTTTACAACATAATTGGCGCCAGTTTGGTTATTGCAATTTTTATAAGTAATCTCGGAAGTGCCAACCTGTGATACGATTGCAAAAATGCTGTCGCCATTCTTAAGCAATAGTGTATCGCATCCCGATAGTAAATTTCTTTTTTTAAATTCCTTTTTGATTTGATGTTGTGCATGTTTAATGCCCAATCGTTGTATAAAACTAAAGTGCTTGCCGCTGCTTTTTTCTAATGCAGAAATGGATGCATTCATCAGATTTCTCTTCGCAAAAAAAGATTGAAAATCACGCGAATTTTCCTTTTGGGGAATGATATTGTTGGCGAAACTGCCCACCGTAATTAGCATCAGCATGCTGTACATGCTTGCCGTAAAGATTAAATTTTTCATATGTCAAAGATGACTATAATGTTTCAAATGTTGCTCAGTTAAAAAAAATAGTTGGAATGCATGTTTATCGACTATGTCATTTCATATTTTTCAATTTAAATGCCACCATATTTTTAATCAATTCGAGTGGTAATGGTTGGGTTAAAGGAAACTGAACCGATCCTTTGGCGTGTTTATACGTAGCTATTTCTTTTTTGAAATGATGGATGGTGGCAGCGCCAGGATAGAAACCGATATGATATTGGTATGCAGCAAAATAGACCAGCATTTTTTTTGTTTAAATGCGGGCATGGCATAGCTGATGGTTTCTGTAGCATCCGGAGCCATTTGATGAATCAATTTTCGCATTGATTGCAGCAGTTTTTGTGTAGACGCTGGAAATGTTGCAATGTAAGCATCCATGTTGGGAGCCTTCTCCATGGGAATTAATTTATTTTTTTCTTGTTGCCAATTGGGCACCCCAATAAGCCATTGGTAAATACGCGCCGATTAAATCCGTTAACGTAAACCAAAGGGGAGAAGGCAACATCAATACACTTGTAATCCCGCCCAAAAGAAACACAACACCAATAACCAAGCCGATGCGCATAGCATTTTTCTTTGCAATAGCTGCGGCAACAAAAGCGCCCAACAAACTGCCCAATGCATGTGCTAAAAATGGCATTAAAAAATGTTTGGGCTCCATCAAATGCATGGCAGCTTTTAGCCCTTCCACGGTGGAAAGATCTGCGCCATTTGGAGGTGGAACAACAACATGGCTGATATTAATGATACCCATGTTTACAAATGAGCCAAGCAAAATACCGGCAACAACAGCAACTATGTTTCGAATAATTGGATGCATAACCGACTTTTAAAATGTAAAAGATGTTATAAAAAATACAAGTTAAATTATATTTTGTTAAAGTATGCCATCGTACAAAGTAGAAATTTCTAAGCATAACGCTTTATTAATACTGTTCTGCAATCAAATTTCATTAGTTTTAATTTTTTAAGTAAAGATGTGTTAAGCTAAATTTCGATTGATTATATGGAAAATGCGTTTGCAAAAAATAGGTTGTTTTACATACTCGCATTGGTATTTCTTACCATTGCAGTATTTGGACAAGCGGTTCAATATGGATTTACGAATTGGGATGATGAGGTGTATATTTTAAACAATCCATACATCAAGAATTTCACTTGGCATGGGTTTCAAAAAATGTGTACGGCGGTATATGCCGGAAACTATCATCCGGTGGTGACAATGTTCAATGCGTTGGAGTATGCCGCTTTTGGAACAAACCCAATGATATACCATTTCATGAATATCGTTATACACCTCATCAATGTTATTTTGGTGATGCTGTTTATTTTTGATTTGTCTAAAAAAAGTTGGGTTGCTTTTGGCACTGCCATTATTTTTGCCATCCATCCATTACATGTTGAATCGGTTGCTTGGGTATCCGAAAGCAAAGATATGCTCTACACTTTTTTCCTGTTGATGGGCGCAAGAACTTATATTCAATGGAAGAACGTACCATCCTTATCCTTAACAATTCGATGCTTGCTATTTTTTATTTTGTCTTGTTTATCTAAACCATCCGCTGTCATTTTTCCTTTGATATTAATGGCCATAGATTTCTACCTTGATGAACATTTCGATGTTAAAAAATCCATTATCAATAAGTGGTTGTTTTGGATTGTTGCAATTGGTTTTGGTTTGCTTGCTTTATACACACAAAAACAAGAAGGTGCCATCATGGTAACTGCTCAGCAATATGATGTAACCTACAAATTACTGATGCCTTGCTATGCGATTGCATACTACATCATTCAGTTTTTCATCCCATTTCATCAATCTGCACTTCACCCATTCCCAACAGATTTAAATTATTGGCACTATGCTGCAGTGTTATTTCTTGCATTGATGGCCTATCTCATTTTTAGATATAGAAAAAATAAAACAATCATTTTTGGTGCTGCTTTTTTTATCATCAATTTGCTTTTAGTTATTCAAATTCTTGGTTTTGGTAAAGCTGTTGTTGCAGAAAGATATACCTACGTTCCATACATTGGACTAGGTTTTATGTTGTGTAGTTTGTTAGGTGATGTGAAATCAACAAAAAGCGTTCTACAATACATCATCATTCCATTCATAGCTGTTTTGATGCTAATTGGATACAATCGGGTAAACGTTTGGGAGAATAGCATCGCTTTGTTTTCTGATGTGATTGAAAAATATCCAACATCTGCTATTGGCTGGAATAATTTGGGAACTGCTTTGTACAGATCAGATGAAATGGAAGATGGGCTAGATGCTTTAAATGAAGCCATAACCCTCAATCCTACTTATGCCGAAGCATACAACAACAGAGGCGCTTTGTATTTGAAGGCAGAAAATTATACAGCTGCAGAACCCGATTTTTTAAAGGCTGCTTCACTTCGAAAAGACTACTCAACGGTGTATTACAATTTAGGTGTGCTCTATTCGAAAACAGGGAACTTAGAAAAATCAATTGCAAACTTTAAAATATCCATTTCCCAAAATAACGAAGCCCAGAGCGCCTATTATAACATGGCCATTTGTTATAGTCAACTTGGAAAAAAGAAAGAAGCGCTTGCAGCAGCTAACAAGGCCATCGAACTCAAACCCAACGACGAATCTGCCATCACCTTACAAAACACCATCATCAACACACCCGAATCATCTATTTCAAAAGATATCATCAATACACAATCCAATAAAAATAATTTCACAAAGAATTTGGCTATCGAACAAAATGCAAGAGGCAAAAGTTTAATGGCAGCCAACAACCCTAACCAGGCAATTGCAGCCTATACAAAAGCCATAGAATACGATGATACTTATGCAGAAGCATACAACAACAGAGGTGCTGCTTACGGAAAATTAAAAAATTTCCAAATGGCGATTGTCGATTTTTCTAAAGCCATTCAGATTAATGGCAATTATGCAATGGCATATAAAAACAGAGGCATGGCATACAATAAAATTGGCCAGACTGCCAACGCTTGCTCTGATTGGCAAAAAGCTGCAAAACTTGGCAATCAAAGTGCATATGGTTTGATGCAAGAAAATTGTAGGTAATTATTTTTCAAACAGAAGGAGATACAATAATACCATAGCTGCGGTGGTCATGATGATCAATGCCAAAAAACCAAAAAAATTGGCTGTTTGATTGTTTACGAATTGCCCCATGATTTTTTTATTGTTCGAAATGTGGAGAATCATGGCAATTAAAATGGGCGCTGTTATTCCATATAAAATAGCCGTAAATATTAACGCCTTGATTGGAGAGATGCCAATATAATTCAATGAAAGTCCCAACAGCAAGGAGATGGCGATGATTACATAAAACCCTTTTGCTTCATGAAACTTTTTATCCAAGCCCTGTTCCCAACCAAAAGTTTCTGCGAAAATATAGGACAATGATCCACTCAAAACAGGAATGGCGATTAAGCCTGTTCCGATGATACCAACAGCAAACAATGCATAGGCAAGGTTTCCAGCCAATGGCTTTAGGGCCAAAGCTGCTTCTTCTACAGTATTGATTTGATGAATGCCGCCTTGAAATAAAACAGTGCCAGTAGTGAGGATGATAAAATACATCACCAGCCCAGAAACCGTCATCCCAAAATCCACATCCTGGTTCATGTTATGGATAATTTTTTTGTTGACCATCAAATGACTCGTTTGATTTTTTCTTTCTTCAACCACCACTGATGCTTGCCAAAAAAAAAGATACGGAGAAATAGTAGTACCTAAAATACCAACCAACATCAGCATAAACGATTTGTCCAATTTGATGGTAGGAACAACAGTTGCAACAAGTATTGCTTTGATATCTTGGTGATATAAGAAGGGAACAATAAAATATACCAACATACCCAAACAAAGATATTTTAGCACGGCTGCAATTTTATGATAGGGCAGATAGATGATTAAACCGAGTAAAGTAACGGTAAAGAACACACTAAAAAAGGAAGCGTCAATCGCTGGAAAGAGTAAATTGCCAACAGCCCCCATGCCCGCAATGTCTGCGCCGATATTCATCACAATGGCAGGAAAACTAAACAACAACATCAAATACAAAATCGGTTTTGGATAATGTTTTTTAAGCGTGCCGGTCAATCCTTGTGCGGTTACCAATCCAATACGTGCACACATTTGTTGAATATAAGCCATCAACGGAAATGCAATGATGGCAGTCCACAATGTATCCAATCCAAAACCTGCACCCGCTTGCGAATAGGTGGCTATTCCGGAGGGGTCATCATCACTCGCGCCTGTTGCCAAACCTGGTCCCAATTTTTTCCAAGATTTTATTAGTTGAATGAAACGCGATTTAATGGAATGCATACAGCAAGATGTCATGTGAAAGAACATCAATGTATGATTAATGTGCAACAGAAATACTGATTGAAATTGGCTGAATGAAATTTTCAAAAATAAACGAATAAACTTGTTAACGGTATGGTCAAAAAAAAGCCCCAACAATCTGTTGGGGCTTTTGAAATACAGTAAGTTATTCAATTAATATCCATCGTTTTGAACCAATACACCCGCGCTGGCATTGATTTCTCTTAATGGAATAGGGAACACCAATTCGTTGGCATCATAGTCAAATCCATCAACAGCAAGTCTTAAGCGTTTGATGTCATGAATGCGTTGTCCTTCATGTGCCAACTCCAATCTTCTTTCGTTTAAAATGTCTAACAAAGTAACATTGATAAATGGCAAGCCAACTCTGCTTCTAATCATATCAATATCATCGTCTGCAGAAGCACCAACAGAACTGTTTAATCTGAAATTGCTTTCTGCTCTATTCAAATACATTTCTGCAAGGCGAATAACTGGAAGATTTTTGTATTGAAATTTCCACTTCCCACTTCTATAAATATCATTGTCATCAATGTAAAACAATGCCAATCTTGCATCGGCAGCATCATATAAATCGATGTGCTCCTGGTTAACTTCCACATCTCCGTCGCGTGCACCATAATCTAAAATTGACCAATAGGTATGCATTTCATTTGATCCGTCTTGTGCAGTTACTGGAAGCACGTAAATGTCTTCAGATGATGCTGATGTATTGTTAAATGCATTGCTGTAATCTGATTCTAAACTTAGACCGCTGTTTTCAATAACGTTGTTGGCTTCATCTCTTGCACCAGCATAATTGCCAGTTTGTAAATATACTCTCGACAAAACTGCAGAAACTGCATATTCGCTTCCATATTCACCAGCATCACCACCAATGATGGTTTTAGCTGCGGTAAGGTCTGCGATGATTTGATCGTAAGTTTGTTGTACACTACTTCTTGGAACATTATTGGCAGCTGTAACTTGCCCGTTAATGGTTGGTGTAGTTACAATTTGTAAACCCAAGTTGGTTGAGGTATTTCCTGCGCTATATGGTTTTGCAAAAAGTTTTACCATTTCGAAATAAGCCATTCCTCTTAAGAATAAAGCTTGTCCTTTCACGGCGTCTCTGTCTGAAGCATTTACTTTATCAATGGATGCAATAATGTTGTTGCAAACATTGATCAAACGATAACCACTGAGGTAAGTATTTCTTACGAAGCTGTTGTTGGTTAAGATGCTTTTATTGTAGATTTCATCAGGTTGATTGAATGTACCAACCCAAGTGATTTCGCCACCTGCGCCCAATAGTTCGGAATACATTTGTGTGTTTCCTCCAATTAAGTCACCACTGCTGGCCAGGTCGTAAGCGCCATTCAATGCAGCTTTGATATTGGCATCGGTATCAAAAACCAACGACTCGTCAACGCTTTGAGTAGGCAAAATGTCTAATTGTTTAGCACAACCGGTTATCAATAAAATGATAGCGGTTAATGGGATGAATATTTTTTTCATTGTATAAAATTTATAAGTTGTTAGAATTAAAAACCAAGGTTAAGTCCGAATGAATAGTTTTTGATTTGTGGTGCTGCGTAGAAATCGCCACCTTGATTTCTGTTGCTGGCTCTGTAATCTGTATTCACTTCAGGATCCCAACCGGTATAGTTGGTGAAGGTTAATAAATTCACACCTGTTACATAAATTTTTGCGCTGGTTAACTTCAAGCGTTTTAAAGTTGATGCTGGAATATTGTAAGCCAAGGTGATGTTTTTAAGTCTCACATAATCGCCATCTTCGATGTATCTGCTCGAAGCTGAGATGCCATTGCCACCGCCCAATCTTAATTGCGGAACATTGGTAATGTCACCTGGATTGCGCCATCTGTTCAGTTGGTCTTTGGTTTGGTTGTCGAACCAATCGAAACTCGCACTCATAAATCCACCCGCACCATTCATGATTTGATTTCCAAAAACACCTTGGAATAAAACAGATAAATCAAATCCTTTGTAAGAAACGGTGTTGCTTATGCCCGCAATACATTTTGGATTCGGGTTGCCTACAATATAATTTCCTGCTTCATTGTAATCATTTGTTTTTGTTCCATCTTGTTTGTAATACAACGCATCTCCATTTGTAGGATCTACACCTGCATATTTTGGACCGTAAAACACACCAATAGATTGTCCAACAATTAAAGAGTTCAAATAACGACCATCATTACCCGCAAGTAAAGTTTGTTCGCCATCTAATTTTGTAATCTTGTTTTTGTTGGCAGCAAAGTTGAAACTGGTAGACCATTTGAAATTCTTTTTGCTGATGTTTTCGGTATTCAAAACAAATTCAAATCCCGAATTTTCCATTGAGCCTACATTTACTGTTTTTGATGAGTAACCAGTATTTCCAGGAACAGGGATGTTATAAATTAAATCATTTGTTTTTCTGCTGTAATAATCAATTTCACCAGAAATTTTGTTGTTAAAAATTCCGAAGTCAATACCAATGTCGGTTTGGTTTGATTTCTCCCAACGTAAATCTGGGTTAGCCAATTGACTTGGTACCAAGCCACCAGAACCATTGTATGCACTTCCGTCCCAAAGGCCTCTCGAAGCGAAATTACCAAACCCATCTGCATTACCCGTTAAACCCCAGCTCGCTCTCAGTTTCAAGAAACTGATGGCTTTCACATTGTGTAAAAATTTCTCCTCGCTCAACACCCAACCTGCAGAAACGGAAGGGAAGAAACCATATCTTCTGTCGATACCAAATACTGATGATCCATCTATGCGTGTACTAACAGACAATAAATATTTGTTATTGAATTTATAATTGGCTCTAGCAAAATAAGAAAGAAATGCAGAAGCAGATTCGTTAGATGAACCACCTTTTATCAAACCGGCACTTGCCAATTTTTGCAATTGTTGTGTTGGGAATTGCTCGCCATATACACTAGCAAAATCTGAATTGTATTGTTGGAATGACATCCCCACAACCGCATCCAAATCATGTACTTCTTTTATCTTCTTCTTAAAGTTAAAATAGTTGTTGCTGTTATAGGTTAAGCCTCTGTACCAATCTGATTCGCCATATCCATTTGAGCCATTACCATAAGTTGTATTCGCTCCATAAAACTGATCGTCATTTTGGTTTTGTAAGTCAACACCCAATTCTGAACGGAAAAACCAATTCGAATTAAAGGTGTACTGACCAAAAATGTTACCAATATTTCTGTATGTAGTAGAGTTGTATTTTCCATCAACATAGTCCACATAAGGATTGCTATAGGTTGTAGTTGGCGCATTGTAGTTGTTGCCATCCAAATCCTTTTGAGGTGTTACGGGAGAAAGTGCTACAATTTGCATAGGTGTAGAAAACTCATTATCTACAGCTACTCTTCCTGTTTTGGTTTGAGTTAAGCTTAAGTTGAAACCAACTTTAAATTTATCGCTAACCGTTTGCTCTAAATTGATTCTAGATGAAACTCTTTTTAATCGATTGCCAATTAAGATACCCGTTTGATTGATGCTGCTTAAGCTGAGGTAGAATTTGGTTTTGTCGGTACCTCCTGTTGCAGAAACATCCAAAGAAGACGTTGCAGCATTCTTATTGAAAGCCAATTTTTCCCAGTTGGTGTTGGTTTGGTTTGTTCTCCAATCGCTCCAACCCGAGTATCTGTCTAATCTGCCTTCTGCAAATTCGAGCCATGAATCTGGATATTGATTCGGATCCAAAGGATCAACACCATCTAAATTATCGCTGTTGATGGCAGCTTCTCTCAACAATGCAACATATTCTTTTGCATCCAAAAAGCCTCTGTAATGAGTTGGATTGTTGATACCAAATTGAGAATTTACTTGGAAAGTTGTTTTTCCGCTTCTACCTTTTTTTGTAGTGATCAACACAACACCATTTGCAGCTCTTGAACCATAAATAGCAGCTGCCGATGCATCTTTCAAAATATCAAATGATTCTACATCATTGAAATTAATATCTGCAATTGGATTTCCAGAATAAGAATTGGTGCTGATAGGAATACCATCTACAACATAAAGCGGACTATTAGAAGCTGAGATAGAACCCGATCCTCTAATCAATACTTTTACACCTTCACCAACTTTACCATTGTTCGACTCTACAAAAACACCCGCTGCACGACCTTGCAACGCTTGGTTTAAATTGGTAACGGGCATGTTTTGAACATCCGCTCCTTTTACCTTAGCAATATTGCCTGTCAAATCTTTTTTAATTTTTGTACCATAGCCCACTACAATTACTTCGTCCATGATTTTGGTGTTGCTTTCGTCCAACATAAAATTGATGGTTGATGCATTGGTGCTGGCTGATTTGGATTTATACCCCAAAACAGATACATCAATTGAAGCAGCATCTTGAGGAACTACAATACTAAATGTTCCATCTGCAAGACTAGCTGTACCAGATGTGGTTCCAGAAACCATGATGCTGGCATTACCAATGGGCTTTCCGGTTTTAGCATCGGTAATTTTTCCTGTAATTGTTTTTTGTGCCAATAGGCAGACATTTACTGTCAACAATAACACAAGGGAAAGAAAAATTGATTTTCTCATGAGTTGTTTTTTTAAGCGTAAACTAATGTTGTTAAAATTAAGGTAAAAATTCCAAAAAATATCTTCTCCAAATCAATAAAAAAAACCACCTAGAATAAGGTGGTTTTTCATAAAATAAAAACGATGAATTAGGCAATCACACCGAGCGCCTTTCCAATTTTTGTAAAAGCAGTGATGGCTTGATCGAGATGTGCTTGTTCATGAGCAGCACT
>CAIQHJ010000024.1 GCA_903871575.1 uncultured Bacteroidota bacterium | reverse complement strand
TGCTATATCTTATTCTGAAGATGTGTTATAAATTATAAAAATCTACTTGCCATTTTTTGCATTATTGATGACATAGGCCAACACATTGGCTTTTTGTTCTGCATTGAACTTTGCTTTGTCGGCCATATTGTTCATTATGGGTCGCCATTCATTGGCAGTGTAATCCGTTGTGTTTTTAAGCTCATGGCATTTGCCACAGCTAGATTCGTACAATTGCTTTCCAATGACAACTGATGTTTTGGGTTCTAATGAAAACAATGCAGGAGCAGGTGCTGCTGCGGCTGTTGGCTGAGCAGTTGGAATGGTTTTATGGCTACATGCAGCAGCAAAAATAGATATTGCTATTAAGGACCATTTTGTTTGTTTCATGATTATGGTTTGTTGTTTGGTGTTTGGTGTTTGGTGTTTGAAGCCCCCTTCCCCGACCCCTTCCCCGACCCTTCCCCCGAAAGGTGAAAGGAGTGCATTTTCATCCGGTATATAATATCCAACTTTATCCAGCTTATCCTGCCACCTATCCAGCCTATCCAACTTTATCCAAGCCTCTCCAGCATCTTCCATCCATCCTATGGCTTTACAATCTGTGTATCGCCAAAATAGCTGTGCAAAAACTTAGGCAATTGAATGCCAGTTGCTGTTTGATTGTTTTCGAGCAACGCGGCAACTATTCTGGGTAATGCCAAAGAAGATCCATTTAAGGAGTGCAGCAATTGTGTTTTGCCGCCTTCGTCTTTGTATCTGATTTTCATGCGGTTGGTTTGGAAAGTTTCGAAATTACTAACAGAACTTACTTCCAACCATTTTTGTTGTGCTGCGCTATACACTTCAAAATCATATGTTAATGCAGATGTAAATCCCATATCGCCACCGCATAAACGAAGAACGCGGTATGGCAGTTCGAGTAAATTTAAAAGTTGTTCTACATGCGCCACCATTGCTTCCAAAACCTCATAACTATCTTGCGGATGCACCATTTGAATGATTTCCACTTTATCAAACTGATGAACTCGATTGAGTCCACGAACATCACTACCAAAACTACCAGCTTCTCTTCTAAAGCAGGGTGTGTATGCGGTCATCATTACTGGTAAACTTGCATCTTTTATTATTTCATTGGCATAAACATTTGTAACCGGCACTTCTGCAGTTGGAATTAAATATAAACCATCGGCAGTTATGTGATACATCTGTCCTTCTTTGTCGGGCAATTGACCTGTTCCATATGCTGTGGCTTCGTTCACCATCAGTGGTGGAATAAATTCTGTATAACCTGCTGCTGTATTGTAATCGAGGAAACATTGAATAAGGGCGCGTTGCAATTTTGCACCCTTGCCTTTGTACAACGGAAATCCGCTTCCTGCGATTTTTGCACCTGTTTCAAAATCGATCAAATCATATGATTTAATGATCTCCCAATGTGGTTGTGCGCCTTCCATCAATTGAGGCATTTTTCCTCCCGAACGAATTTGCTCATTGTCTTCAGCCGACTTTCCAGCTGCTACACTTGTATGAGGCAGATTGGGAAGTAACAATATATTTTTTTGAAAATTGATTTCCAGTTCATCGAGTACAACTGTTTTTTCTGCCAATTCAGCTTTCAATGTACTCACTTCATTTTTTTTCACCTCAGCAGCATCTTTGTCACCTTTGGCCATCAGTATTCCAATTTCTTTGGATGCCGCATTAATGGTTGATTGAATGGCTTCTGTTGAAAATTTTATTTTTCTGAGTTCATCGTCAATAGATAAAATAACATCCACCAATTCGATATTTGAAAAATTTCGAACTGCCAATCGTTCTTTAACCCAAGCTGCATTTTGGCGAATAACATTTACCTGTAACATATAAATCTATTATTTTAAATTTTGATAAGGCCACAAAGATAATCGGGATTTAGTTATTACTTACATTTGCGTCATGCAACCCTTAGAAGAAGATTTACAGGTACGTTGGC
>CAIQHJ010000023.1 GCA_903871575.1 uncultured Bacteroidota bacterium | reverse complement strand
CTCCCAACTTAAATGCAGGAGTACTTGTAGTTGGAATTAAAATTGCATCTACATTTTCCAAAACTGCATTCGTTTGATTCTGAATTACACGTCTCACTTTCTGTGCTTTGCTATAATAAGCATCGTAATGATCGCTTGATAAAACAAAAGTACCCAACATAATTCTACGTTTTACCTCAGGACCAAATCCTTCAGTTCTACTCAACGTATACGTTGATTCCAAATCATGGGCATTTTCACTTCTTTTTCCATACAACATTCCGGTGTATCTAGACAAATTGCTACTTGCTTCAGCCGTAGTTAAAACGTAGTAAGCGGGAACCAATTGTTCTAAGAGTGGGAAATCGAAATAGGTAATTTCATGACCCGCATTTTCTAAATTCTGTAATAATATTTTGAAGGAAGATTTCACCTCTTCAGCAACACCTGGATGGTGAATTGCTTCATTCATTACTGCAAATTTGGCCTTTTTAGGAGCCACAGCGGTGGTATATTTATCGGCAGGCTGCTGACGCATTGTTGCATCGTGTTGGTCAAATCCAGCCATGATTTCAGTGAGAAGCATATTGTCTTCCAAACTTTTTGTCATTGGTCCAATTTGATCAAAACTCGAAGCATATGCCAACAATCCAAAACGCGAAATCAAACCATACGTAGGTTTAAATCCAAAAGATCCTGTGAAAGCACTTGGTTGACGAATAGAACCACCAGTGTCTGAACCCAAGGCGCAATGACACATATTGGCTTGCACCGCAACAGCGCTTCCTCCAGAAGAACCTCCGGGAACACGACTTTCGTCGGCTGCGTTTTTTACAGGACCATAAGCGCTATTTTCATTCGAAGCACCCATTGCAAACTCATCACAATTTGTTCTACCAATAAAAATTGCATCTTCGTCAAACAAACGTTGCACAACGGTTGCAGAATATAACGACTCAAATCCCTCCAAAATTTTTGAAGAAGATCCTACTTTATGATTTTTATAAGCAAGTACGTCTTTTAGGGCAACAACCACTCCGGCCAAGCGCCCAGCGGTACCTAGCTTTATCTTTTCATCGATCAAAGTTGCACGTGACAAAGCTTCATCGGCCCACACTTCTAAAAAAGCATTTAAATGCTTTTTATCTTCAATGTTTTGAAGATAGTTATTTACAAGTTGGACACATGAAACCGCACCCGAATTTAAGTCTGACCGAACTTCGGAAATGCGATTGTATGTTTTCAATTGTCTGAATCTGGGTTTTTCTCTTCGTTCATTCCTTTTTGAATCTCATTCTTAATGCCTGATTTCGCGTCATTAAATTCACGAACACCACGGCCTAAGCCACGCATTAGTTCTGGAATTTTTTTACCACCAAACAACAACAATAAGATTAAGGCTACAACAACGATTTCGCCAGTACCCATTCCTAAAATTAACATAGTATTTAATAAACTGCTCATGAGACCTCAAAGATAATAAAGAATTATCAGTTAATAATTGCAGATTTTACGGAATTCCGTAAAAATCCGATTAACTATTGGCCCAATTTCCCTTATCGTTCTGATTAAATTGCCAAGGTGCACCATTGTTTTCCATGTTGGTGAACATTCCATTTAACTCAGAAGGCGCTGCGCTTTGCTCCATTACTTTGTATTGGCGCAACTGATAAATGATATCAACGGGATTGATATTTACAGGACAAGCTTCAGCACAGGCATTACAAGTTGTGCATGCCCAAAGTTCTTCAGCAGAAATATAAGAATGCAAATCTTTGCCATCTTCAACCCTGCCTTCAATTGGAGTACCTGCCTTTTTTGCTGTATCCATTGCTTTGCCCACTTCTTCAAGTCGGTCACGTGTGTCCATCATCACTTTTCTTGGACTCAACAATTTTCCAGTAATATTTGCCGGGCAAACACTGCTACACCTACCACATTCTGTGCAGGAATAAGCATCCATCAAATTCTTCCAAGTTAAATCTTGTACGTCTTTTGCACCAAATCCCAATGGGGCTTCATAACCCTCTGGCGGCTGCGCCGAAGGATCATCCATCATTAACTTAACCTCAGT
>CAIQHJ010000022.1 GCA_903871575.1 uncultured Bacteroidota bacterium | reverse complement strand
TGGGACAACAGAGGAGATGAAGAATTTTAAAATCTAAATATCCTATTCACTTTTACAAATCTTGTTACAAAATATTCGCTCATTTGCGACAAAACAACGCCTTTGTTTCCGCCTGATGCAGCATGTATAAATGTTATTTTGTTGTTTTTATTATTGGTGATCAATCCTATATGCCCTACTGTTTCAATGTTAGGATTGCTTCCTGTAAATAAAATCAAATCACCTCGTTTGCTATCTGCTATTTCTACTTCCTTTCCTGCAAAACTATACGCCGCCGCAGTTCTCGGCACTTTGATATCAAAATGATTAAATACAAACCACAAAAATCCTGAACAATCAAAACCAGTTTCCTTCGACTTTCCACCATAATGATATGGAAAACCTACCAATGATTCTGCAAATGCAACCAATTCATCGGGGTCTACTTTTCCTGTTTGTATTTGTACAGGTGGAATGTTGTTTTTAATTTTTATGCGCGACCGAATGGATTCGTTGTTGGGAATTCCGGTTACCCGTTTGGTATGACTGCAGCCAATTAAAAAGAAAGATGCGATGAAAAGCATCAAAGAAATTTGTTTGACATGTTGAGTCATGATAGACATTTAAAAAAGGGGCCGCTAAAAAGCTGCCCCTGAAAATTATTATATTGTATTTCTACTCTTTTACAAATTTTGTTGTAATTGGCTGCTGCTGGTCTGATACCAACGTCATTTGATAAGTTCCCGCAGCCAAATAATCAGTTTGCAATTTCAACGTGTTGTTCCCTATTTTTAATGACAACAATTGTTTTGAAACAAATCTACCAGCATTATCCGTAACGATTAAGTAAGTTGTCATGTCAATTGGTGCTGCAATGTTTACATACACCACATCATGAGTTGGATTGGGATATACATTGGCAACTAAAATATGTTGTTTGTCAAATTTGATGGTAACAATCTGACTGATGCGTTGATGATTGTTGTTGTCTATTTGAACCAAACGATAATATTGTAGTTGGCCAACAAATTGATCATCTGTAAATTGATAATGCAAAGGCATATTGCTATTTCCGGCCAAAGCTTGTGTAGCAATAAATTGGATGGTTGTGAATTTTTTCCCATCATAAGAGCGTTGCAACTCAAATCCTTTGTTGTTGCTTTCTGATGCTGTTGTCCAATTTAAAATATTTACTTTCCCATTATTGAATCCTGCAAATCGAATTAAATGAACAGGAACCGGATTGGTAATAACAATGGTGATGGTATTTTGAACAGTTCCACAAGCACCACCATCTGCAGTTAAAGTGAGTATAACAGAGCCGGCTGCAACTTCTGCTGCTGATGGTGTATATGTTACGATCAATGAAGTATCTGATGGAAGGAAAGTTCCCGTACCACCTGTCCATTGTATAAAGTTGGGATTTCCTGTAACACTTGCAGCAATGCTTGCACTTGTACCTTCTACAATTGTTTGATTTCCACCTGCATTCACAGTTGGCGTTTGGTTGATAACCAAATCTAAAATCGCAACAGAATCACATCCATTTATATTTGCGGTTGTGAATGTATGCAATCCAGATATTGTATAGGTAGAATCGTTCCATAAATAAGATCCACATGCGTTTGCTGTAGCATTGCTAAAGGAAGGTCTGCAGGCATTGATGTAATGGATATCCAACAAATTGATGTAACCAAAGAAACTATATTCAGGTACGCGTATATCAAAGTCCATCAATGTTTTACCGGTGAAAATAAAATATGCGCCATTGTCGTAGTCTATATTATTTGAGGCATCATACATTTTCCATTCTGTATCCGAGGATGTTTTGATTTCAATTTTACGACTCGAATTTGTTGTTATTCTAGTACCCCAAAATTTAACCGCATATGTTCCATTGGAATCCAATCCTTCTATTCTCCATCTTCCATTGGTAGAGCTAGGATCTGAAAAAGCGTAATCTACAATAGCTGAATCTGTATAATCGCTCACACTGCCAACTCCGTAATTGGTACTGTTTACACCTGGGCCTGCCAAGTTGAACGTTCCGTCAATTCTGTTTTCAATATTTAATCGAATGCCCGTTGTTACATTGCTGGAGTTGATGGCATTGGCTAACTTAATACCTGGTGTTCCGGTGGTTACATTGTTCCAATAATTGCCATTGATATCTGGTGATGAAGTTATACTCGCTCCAAAATCAATCAGTACTCTTTTTCCTATAAAAATTAAAACGGTGTCTGCATCAATCCCGCCTTCATTATCTGTTACAGCCAACTCAAATGTGTAAATACCATCTGCCAAATCGGAAATGGTGGTTGTTGAACTGTTGGGTGTATTAATCGTGTATGAATTTGGACCAGAAATTTTTCTCCATAAATAGGTGCTGATGTTTCCGTCTACATCACTCGATAAACTACCATTTACTGAAGTAGAAGTGGCTGGTGTTGTAAGATAGATATCGTTACCTGCGAATGCAATTGGAGCAGAATTGATCGATGCATCTGTGCTGGTTCTATAGATATCCATCAAACAAATGTATCCGAATGAACTTCCGCTTTGTACGCGTATATCGAAGCTGGCTTCTGTTACACCGGTTACTTCAAATGTAGCGGCGTTATTGAAATTGTTGTTAGATGTAGCGTTGTAAGATTGCCAAGTTGCATCACCTGTCTTTCTTATTTCTATGATATTAGGAAAAACCAAAACAGATTTTGTGCCCCAAAATTTGATGGTGTATTTTTTATTGGATTCTAAGCCGGTTAATTTCCAACTTCCATTGCTTGCAGATAAATCAGCAAATGCATAATCCGATGTTACATTGGATGAATAATCTCCAACGGCTCCAATTGTATTACCAGATGATAACCCAGTATTTTGGATGCCAAATGTTCCATCTATTCTATTTACAACTTCCAAACCCAAACCACTGCGAATATTGGTCGTCGTTATGGCATTGGAAACCATATTTCCATTGCTAGCCATATATACATTGTTCCAATAATTTCCATTTACATCTGGAGATGTGTTTGTGGCTGGGCCAAAATCGATTAACACCCTAGTACTAACGGTAATGAGGATGGTATCTTTTGCAGTATTAGCAGCAATATCTGAAACAGTCAATTCAAATGCATAAGTTCCTTCTGTTAATCCTGTTAACAGCGGATTAGAGATGTTGCTATTGTTAATAGCATATGAAACTGGACCAGCAATTTTCACCCAATTGTATGAGGTAATTGCGCCTGCAGTTGAGCTTGCATTTGCATTAAACTGGGAAGAATTTGTAGGCAGAACTATTGAAATGTCATTTCCTGCAGATAATGAAATTTCTCCTATTGTATTATTTTTTGAAAAAGCTGAAAAAGAAATCGTGATGGCGCATAAGTAAATTATGCAGCTTTTAATGACTGAAGTGTTGCGTTTCATTGAATGTGGTTTTAACGTAAGTATTTGCAATTGAATTTCGAAATCAAAAGTAGCTGAAATTCTTAATCTTTTTTATGTCATTTAACACAATGTGCATATGTGGAAAACGAATTGCTTTTATTGAACAACCATTTTAATGGTTTCACTATAATGAAGATCATGTATTCTTATAAAATAGATTCCTGATATTTTTGATTTCATGTTCATTTTCTTTCCTTGAAAGTTGTTGGACAACTGATACTGCTCCACTAGTTTTCCATTTATGTCTAATACTTCAACATGTACGGGGAAGTTAAATTGAGTATTAAGATCCAAACTATAAACACCTTGATTGGGATTGGGGTACAGCTGTGTTGAACGTTTCCATACCTGAGTTTTTTGTGTTATCGACTTCATTAAAAATGGAACACAACCTGTAGAAGTTAGCACTTGTGATTTAGCTGAGCCCAACACGCCACATGCGGTTTGACATTTTACCGATAATGTACCGCCAACAAAACCCTCAGCAACGTAAACAGTGATGATAGAACTATCACTATTGGCAGACGTTATCGATATTTTATTGGGTAAAGTCCAACGATACACAACTGCGGTGGCTTGCGCTGCAGTTGGCGTTGGCATGGTAACTGCATAGGTAATGGTGTTTCCTATACATGCATTAAAACTTCCTGAACCAGATGAAATGGAAGATGGTGTTGGTGGTAAATATTGCAATGAAATTGATTTGGCAGTACCCAATAATCCACAAGCAGTTTGCGCTTTTGCTGTAATGCTACCGCCACTAAAACCAACATTAAATTGGATGGTAACAATTGAACT
>CAIQHJ010000021.1 GCA_903871575.1 uncultured Bacteroidota bacterium | reverse complement strand
GAGTAAAACTGTTTGAACTGTTTGAACAGTTTGAACTTTTTCAACAATGTTCTCTTATCCAGTATCCAGCATCCAGCATCCAGTATCCAGCATCCAGTATCCAGTATCCAGCCTATCCAGCCTATCCTCCCTATCCTCCCTTCCCCACTCTCCTCCTCGATTTATTAAACACCATCATCCCTTTATCTAACCCTTTGCGTAGTTCTTTCTGAACTTCTTCGGGTAATTGAATAATCTCGTGGCATTTTTCGCTACAACAGCCCGCATATTTTTGGGCGCATGCATCACATTGAATAAACAACAAATGACAACCTTCATTTTTACAGTTGGTATGATCATCCGCAGGTTTACCGCATTGGTGACACTTGGCGATGATCTCCTCCGTGATGCGCTCCCCTAGCCTGTCGTCGAACACAAAATTCTTTCCATGAAATTTATTGTCTAAACTATTTTGCCTTACATTATTGGCATAATGAATGATTCCGCCCTCCAAATGAAACACATTCTTAAATCCACGGTGTAGCATATACGCACTTGCCTTCTCACACCGAATACCACCAGTACAATACATGATGATTTTTTTGTCTTTCTTATCTTCCAGCATTTCTGCAGCCATGGGCAATTGTTCCCTAAAAGTATCAGAGGGAATCTCTATCGCATTTTCAAAATGTCCAACTTCATATTCATAATGATTGCGCATATCCACAACTACTGTATCTGGGTCTTCCGTCATTTGGTTAAACATTTCTGCACTTACATATTTTCCAAGATTTTTCATACTAAACGCTGCATCTGTAATGCCATCTGCAACAATCTTATCCCTCAACTTCACTTTCAATACCCAAAACGATTTGCCATCATCATCAACAGCAATATTGATGCGCAATTGATTCAACGCCGGATACTGATACAAGAAAGTTTTAAATGCTTCAAATTTACTCTCCGGAATACTGGCTTGCGCATTGATGCCTTCTGATGCCACATAAATCCTTCCAAAGACATGGAGTGCATGCAAACCTTTGTATAAATCGTCTCTAAATTGTTGGGGATTTTCTATCTCAAAATACTTGTAAAAAGATACAGTTATCCGAAATTCTTTTTCCGCTAGCAGCAGCTGTTTCAGCTCCTCCTGGGAAACGCGATTGTGTAAAACAGCCATAAAAAAATAATTTGATCCTACCAGAAATAGGAAATCTTAATAGATTGGATGCTTGCAGGGCAAACCAAATTGACAAGGCAAAGTAATTGAAATTTATTTTAAAAACCAATACTAACACTGCGGCTGTTACCAGCATCCGAAAGTCCAGAACCCAGCAAACCGCCCGCGCCCAATACAAATGAAGAATTAACATAAGCACCATTTTGATGCGCTACCACAAAATCTACCCTAAATATCTTCAAAATATTTTCCAACCCAATAAAATATTCGGTGTAATAATCTTTGTTAGATATCAAATATCCATTCCCTCCTGTAACCAAATGCCAATTGAGTTTCTTGAAATATGGAATTTTATTGGTCAACAATCCATTCAAATGATGCTCAACATGGCCTTCGTAACTCAAAGCTGCAGCATTGGAATTGATGTAAGAATTCATCAACTGAAAACCATTTAAATAAGAAGATATTGCTCTTGTTGAGTTGCTATTAAAATGTACATAATCTTGGAAATACACGCGATTGGTTTGTAAGAATCCGCCAACTGTAAATCTGTATTTCATAGCACCCAACAGTTTCAATTGCATGTCATCAAACACCTCCAACTTCCATTTATCAAAATTGACATCACTTCCCAACAAGCCTTGAACACCTTTGGTATATTGAATTAAAAAAGTTGGATATTTTGACCCAATCGCAACTTTTCTATTTGGAAATTCTATAAATCGCTGTCCAGGTTTAAAGCTCATTGTCACATCCAACATCGCCTATTGATGCCGCTCATATGGCAATGTTACATTTTTACAAACCGGCAAATTTTCTGTTATGCGACTGCTGTCTTTTTTATCGAATGTTTAAGTGCTTGTGTTGTAAATGGGCAATCGATCTTCATAGGCCATTTTAAAACTGACCTTCAATCCGTTTTCGTGACGTTTTGCAATGTAAAT
>CAIQHJ010000020.1 GCA_903871575.1 uncultured Bacteroidota bacterium | reverse complement strand
TTGGTCGTTTGTTTGTTTGCTGCTTTGTATTAAACGGATATGTCCATCATGTAAAGCGCCCATTGTTGGAACAAAGCCAATTGATGCTCCATTTTCTTGCTTTGATTTACAATATTCAGTTAGCTCAAGTGGTTTTTTAAATATAATCATTTTGCTATTGGATTATAGGTCAGGTTTCTTGAAGTGCATATTTCAATAATTTATCAGTACTTTTGCGCACCGCAGAATTTTATTGGTCATTAACACTGTTCAAATGTCTACAAAGAAAAGGATTTTATTTATTGCAAATGAGATTTCTCCATATCTCGAGCTGACAGAATTTGCTGAGATTGTAAACAAGCTGGCCGTTTTATCAAATGATAACAATTTTGAGGTAAGGTGCATCATGCCAAAATTTGGCGTAATCAACGAAAGAAGACACCGCTTACACGAAGTGGTTCGCTTGTCAGGCATCAATGTGACCATTGATAACGATGATTATCCTTTAGTCATCAAAGTGGCTTCTTTGCCCAATGCAAGATTGCAGGTTTACTTTTTAGATAATGAAGATTTTTTCAAGCGCAAACAGATTTTTACAGACGATAAAGACAAATGGTTTGATGACAATGGCTTGAGAACCGTATTGTTTTGCAAAGGAGCATTAGAAACTGTGAAGAAATTTGGTTGGCCTCCAGACATTATCCATTGCAGTGGCTGGATGACTGGATTGATTCCCATGTTTATCAAATCGGCATACAAAAAAGAACCCGTGTTTAGCAATAGCAAAGTGGTGTTTACCATCGGTCACAATACATTTAAAGAAAAAATGGGGGCTAATTTTATTCAATTGTCAACCATAAACGATTTTGTAACCAAAAAAGAATTGGAAACATTAAAAGACAACAACAATGTTGCCCTATTTAGAACAGGCGCACATTATGCTGATGCAATTACTTTCGGTACAGAAAATATTGATAAAAAACTAACAGAAGAGTTTTCAAAAGTCAAAGGGAAAAAGATTGTAAAGTTTGATGCAGAAAGTGATTTAACAGAGTATTTACAATTGTATACCGACCTTGCGAAGTAGAAATTTCTACCAAAATTCAAAACCATTATCTGTGCAAAAAAGAATACAGCAACCTTCATTCCTTTTACTTTCTATTATTTCAGTTGCTTTGTTGTGTTGGGGATGCACCAAATTAGATACTACAACCTTGGGAGAAGATTTAATCCCTGAAGTTGATAATGTAAATACATTTGCCGACACCTTAGATATCACCACAACACAAGGAGCTTTTGAAGGCATTTACAAGGATACCACCAAACTAAGTTTGACGGAAGAATATGCAGTTGGAAAAGTAAACGATCCGTTGATGGGCGGAACCAATGCGAAATTGTTTTTACAAGTTAAGCCGCCTTATTATCCTTATGTAATTGGAAAGGCAAAATACGATTCCATCGTTTCTGCTGATTCGGTAGTACTTTGTTTGAGTTACAAAGCATTTTGGGGAGATAGCACACAACCTGTTACCCTTCAGGTGTACGAAATTTCAGAAGATGCGCATGGAGAATGGGATTCCGTTTTTACTTACCGAACCATCAACTACGAGCCGCTATTAAATAATGCGATCAGTGATCCTAAAACCATCGATATAAGAAATCTATCGAATTTTATTAAAGTTGGGAAGACGGATTCCATCAACAATCAAATTAGAATTAAACTATCCAACACTTTTAGAGATTCTTTGTTCAAAAGAGATACCTCACGCAACAAATCTTTTTCTGCCGACTCTTTATTTAGGTTATTTAACAACGGATTTGCCGTTATCGCCAATAGCGGAAACGCATTAATGTATGTGAATTTATTGGAAGAGAAAACCCGGTTAGAATTGCATTACAAAAGAAAATACCGCTCTTCTGTAGATTCGCCATATTCAACCACCACAGATACAGCTTATTCTAGTTTTTATTTCAATTCTGGATTACAAGGCGAAACGGTTAGGCGATCTTCAGTGGCCAATAAAATTGTGCGTTCCAGAAACGCATTACCAGATGGTAGTCAGGAATTGTACTTGCAAACTACCCCAGGAACTTTTGCCAACTTAGAAATTCCAGCGCTGAGTAACTTATCGAATAGAATCGTACATCGTGCAGAAATTCAAATACAGCAGATACCAGATGTCATTAACGACAAAACATACGCGGAGGCGAGTTACATGTATTTGGATTTAATTGATTCTGGATCCAACAAATGGAAGCCGATTTATTATGATTTAAATCCAGGTTCGTATTATGATTCCGATTTTAAAACTGCTGGATTACCATATTTTCCTTCCAACGGTGAAGTGGATATCAATTATTTTGGAGGGTATTTGCGTAAGAAAGTGGATGCCGGTATTACACAAGCATATTACAACATCAACATCACCCGCTACATACAGCAATTGTTAACCAAAAGAACTAGAAACTATAAGATGAGGTTGTTCCCTGCGCACAGCTTTACTTATCCGCAATACAGTTCGGTGTTGATTCCTTATCGCAATCCGATTGCATATGGTAGAACCAGAATCGGAGGAGGCAGTAACCCTAATCCTGCCTATCGAATGCGCCTACGAATTATCTATTCTAAAATTAAATAATTATAAAGCCCTTTCCTTTTTGAAAGGGCTTTGTTCTTTTATACTTCAATCCCTATCTTTGCAATCTCAAAAAAACTAAACTATGCCATATTTATTTACATCAGAATCCGTTAGTGAAGGACACCCAGATAAAGTTGCAGATCAAATTAGTGACGCACTTATTGATAATTTTTTGGCTTTCGATCCTTCTAGCAAAGTTGCTTGCGAAACATTGGTGACCACTGGTCAGGTTGTTTTGGCTGGCGAAGTGAAAAGCAAAGCTTATTTAGATGTGCAAGAAATTGCTCGTGGAGTTATCCGCAAAATTGGGTACACCAAAAGTGAATACATGTTTGAAGCCAACTCTTGCGGAATTTTATCTGCCATTCATGAACAATCGGGCGATATCAACCAAGGTGTTGACAGAAAAAAGAAAGAAGAGCAAGGCGCTGGTGATCAGGGGATGATGTTTGGTTATGCAACCAACGAAACCGAAGACTACATGCCTTTGGCGTTGAATTTAGCGCATAAATTATTAGAAGAACTTGCTGCTTTAAGAAGAGAAAATAAAGCAATTAAATATTTGCGTCCGGATGCAAAAAGTCAAGTTACTTTAGAGTACGACGATAACAACCAACCTATCAGAATTGATGCGATTGTAGTATCTACACAACACGATGATTTTGGCAAAGACGATAAAATGTTGGCTAAAATTAAATAATTATAAAGCCCTTTCCTTTTTGAAAGGGCTTTGTTGTTTTATACT
>CAIQHJ010000019.1 GCA_903871575.1 uncultured Bacteroidota bacterium | reverse complement strand
GCCCATCGCGGATTGATATTAGTAGATACCAAATATGAATTTGGAAAAATTGGAGATACGATTTATTTAATGGATGAAATACATACCCCCGATTCCTCTAGATACTTCATTATGGAAGGCTTTGATGAACGCCAGCAAAAAGGCGAAAGACAAAAACAGTTAAGCAAAGAGTTTGTAAGAGAATGGTTGATTCAACACAATTTCATGGGCAAAGAAGGACAGGTTGTTCCCGAAATGCATGAAGATTGGATCAATGAAATCAGCCAGCGATACATAGAGCTTTACGAAACTGTCATTGGCAAAAAGTTTGAGCCAACACGATTGTCGGACCAAGAAACCTATGCCAAAGTGGAGCAAGCGTTGAGCAATATCCAGTAATAAACTTTAGTTTTTTCCAATCACATAAATCAGGGAACTGCATTTTTTTCTCGTCAATATGGCTTTTGCATTCGACAATAAACCGATGGCAAAAGCTTTCAACAAATTCCCTTTGCCATTTTTGTATTTTTCGCTGAGCATGCTCACATAAAAACTATCAAACCACATCGGCTGATGCGATACAATGCTAAGGCCGTGGCTCGATAGCAATTTCTCCATGCTTTTGGGTGAAAAATGATATAGATGTCGGGGCACATCGTAAGCGGCCCATTGCGATTGATAATGAGCAGCATCAAAGGAAGTATAATTGGGCACCGCAATAAAAATGCGACCATTGGGCAACAAGATCTTTTTTAATTGACTGATGTATTCATGGAGTTGATGTACATGTTCCAACACATGCCACATGGTGATGGCATCAAATTTATTTTCTGGTAAGGAAAACAAATTGCTGGGATCTGAAGTGGTGATGCCATACAAACGTTGCGCATTTTTAGAGGCGGTTTCATCGGGCTCTAATCCTGTTATCTCCCAGCCGGCTTCTTGCATGGTATGCAGGAAAGCTCCGGTGCCACATCCAATATCTAAAATACTACCCTGTGTTTTTTTTAAGGTCGATGTTATTAAACTGCGTTTACGCTTTAATGTGATGTTGCGCACAGCATGATACAATTGGTTGATGATGCCTTTTTGTGTGTCACTATGAGAAACATAGGTTTCGGATTGATAGTACTTACCAATTTGGTTGGCGTCGGGAATATCTTGTGTGAATTGCAGCAAACAATCCTGGCATTTCCAAATTGAAAAAGTTTCGTTGCTAACCGTAAAATCTTTGGCATCCAAACTGGCTGAGATATGGGTTCCAGCGCAAACCGGACATTGGGAATAATGAATCATTGAAACTGCTTTAAGGTTGGATGGATTGATAGGTAGCCGGCGCGGATATTTTTTTGATGGGTGCTTTATTTCCAAAGCCAGCGTTGTATTGACCAGACAAAAAGTATGCGGCAATCATAACGATGGCAATGATGGCAGATCCCAATGCCCAAGGCCACCATTTGGATTGATTGATTTTTTTGATGCTTTTTAAATATCCCGACATGAAATCGCTGCTGTGTTGCTGATCGCCAACTTGAATTTGGTGTACGCTGTTGGGATGAATTACACGTTCAGCTATTACAGATGGAAAAAACTCTTCTGGTAAAATATATTGTTTGAAAGACAAACTACCATCCACATCTACATAAAACTTTCCGGTATGGTTAATTTTTTTTTCTTGTATCGCAGATAAATGCACAATATCATTGCAATATTCAACCAACATTTGATTGGCTTCCTCATTGCTAACGCCTTTTTTATTGGCAATAAAATGTACAAAAGGGGAAGCTGCCATTTGCTTGGAAGAGAAAATAATTTGTGGATATGGTGCATTGCATTTGTTTTCACCGATGGGTAAAACCGCGGTATGCTCCTTTAATTCCAAAACACCGAGCGCAGGTAATGGGCAATATTTATGTCGCAGCAAATAGTGCTCAATCAATTTCTCCATTCTTTGATCTTTGGTTTTTAAAAGCGAATAAGCACACCCCCTAAGAAGTTGAATCCGTAAACCGGATAATTATGCCAACGCTCGTAATTTTTTCCAAAGATATTATTTAGATTGATAAATGCTCCAATATGTTTATTAATCTTATAATCTGCTCCAACGCTCCAATCTGCACCCCCACTCATCCTTTTGCTCACATTCGCTTTGTTTAGATATTTTCCTCCAGCAAACAAATAAAAATCTGATTTAACAGTTAATTTCTTCAATGGCATCCACCTCAACGATGCGTTCATTTCCATCGGCAGCATGTGCCAAGCATGTGCATTTTGTTTTAGTCCAGTGTACGCATTAATGGTAATTCCTCCATTAAAATTGAATTTATCCCTAATGATATAGCTGATATCTCCATGCAAGCGAAAATTATTCAACCGACTTTCGTTAGTGGCAACAAAACGGTTTTCTTTATTTACACCAGCCGTATCGTTAATGAAGAATTGATAATCTTTATACACAATCAAAGCGGCCTTCGCTGAAAAAAGCAGGTGCTTGGTTACCGATGATTTGATTCCAAAATAGGCTTCTGTTTCGAGTGTATTTTTTTGAGAATCCAATCCAATTAAATAAGGATTGATGTTGCTTAAATTGGCAAATGTATTTTTGCGGATTTTTCCAATCCAACCACCCTGAAAAATAAATCGCTGGCTACTCAACGCCAATTCTGCTTCGATATTGGGCATGAAAGATGTCTTCCCATTGTTTCCCACATACATAATCCCACCATTTAATTTTAATTGCTTATCATGGTAAACAACAGAAGGCGAAACATAATACAAGTTGTTGTTGTATGCGCTGTTGTTGGGTATGCGATTATTGGTCGAGTAATGCGTCATGTCTAACAACGCATCGAGTTTAACACTAAACAAATCATTTATTTTTTTCTCGGCTGGCAATTGAAACGTAAAACTGGTTTCATTTAATGTTTTGGCCAAACTGAAAAACTGTACACCAATGGTTGGGTTGTAATTGATTTGTAAAGCATTAACCGCCGTATTTTTAAATCCTAATTTCAAACCGATATCTACCAATTGTTGGCTGATGTCTGATTTATTATAATTCAATGAATCATGAGGATAGCCATATAAAAAATATTGGGAACGGTTGGCATGAACGGCGGTATAGATTTCATTGTTGGGTGTAAAATAACTGCCGGTTGCTTTGAGATTGAGCAGGGAATAATCTTGATTTTTTATTTTCCCTTTCGACGAAATATAAGAGCCATAAGCATTGCCCAAGTAAGGCGAGCCATCACCAAAGTTTGCAGCTGCATAAACATACGGCGTTGAATAATTCCCTAGACCGATTTTGGCAAAATAGCGACTACCCAATTCCATGAGCGTATCGTGTTGCAATGCCAGTGGTTTTAAATTGATGGGCTGATATGCATAAAATAAATTTTGTACCGGAATTGCATATGGCGATAAATTTTTGCTGGTATCAATGGGAAGGTTTGTTGCCGACAAGTTGATTTTCGCTACAGATTTTACAACCGGTTTGTATGACGACACAATGGTTACCGCTTGAGGCTTAGATGTGTCTACCTGAGCAAAACCATAAACGGATAGCAACAGGCTAATCAAAAACAAACAACCTTTTGGGAATAGCATTGAAAACTGTTTGGATAATGATGGTAGCTTCATAAATTAATTCCTGATTTTAGAATTTTGTTTTTCGATAAGGATGGCATTATCCCATTTTTGCTTGGCTTCTGCTTTGATGGCTGCATCAGATGCGTTTTCAGCAACGCTTTGGTAGGTTGCTTTTGCATTGAAATAATCTTTTTGTTTCATAAAAATATCACCAAGTAAAATATAAGATTTGGTTACCCATAATTCATAAGCGCCTGTTTGTTGGATGACCTGCATGGCATATTTTTCAGCTTGCTTCACATTGTTTTCATTAAAATAAGTTTCAGCCAATTCATACCTTGCTTGTGCGCCCCAAATCGACTTATTGAGATCTGCTGCCAATTTAAATGCATCTTTTGCGGCAGCTGAATCTTTTGCTAGTTGCAAAGACTTACCCGATACGAGAGAGGCTACTGCTTTATCATCTGTGCTTATCCCTTTCAAATTAAGCAATGCTTTTGCTGCCGTATTGGCCGTAGTGTAATCTTGTTGTTGATAATAACACCTCACCAAACCACGCAGTGCTTCTAACTGGTTTTCTGGATTGCTGGTATTGACTTGCAAAGCCTCAAAATATTTTCGGGCATTGCTGTAATCTTTTAATTCGAAATAATACATGCGAGCCAATTCCAATGTTGCATTTTCGTAATATTTGCTCAAGCCTGCCGCAAATACTTGTTGGTATGAAACAATTGCTTTTGTATAATCTTTATTTTTTTGCTGACACATCCCAACATAAAAATGAGCATCTAGCTTGTAAGCGCCATTGGGATTTTTAGAAAGATAGTTGTTGAATGATTTTTCGGCGGCAACCATATCTCCTGCTTCATATTTCAATAATGCTGCGGTATAGGTAATAGAATCGGCTTCATTTACCGCAAGTTGGATTCCGTTTTCTTTCATCAGATCAATATAATCTTCGGGTTTTCCTTCTTCAACATATACATCTTTAATTACGCTGATGGCTTCTTCTGCCTCGGTGGATTGCGGATAAGATTTTAGCAAGGTTTTAAATGCTACAAGCGATTTCGCGTTTTCGTTGTTGTTGTAATAAGCCAATCCAAGTTTTAGGTATGTTTTAGGTCGCATGCTTTCTGCATTGGCGTTTTGTGAGATAGCATTTAGGTATGGAATGGCGTCTGCATATTTTTCTTCTGCAATAAATGCGGTAGCAATTTCCAATTGAGACTCGAGCGCGAGTGAAGTGCCCGGATAACGTTTAACCAATTCAATCATCAATCGAATTTTTTCCATATTGTTTTTCACACCAGCAATCATGGCTTTTTGATACAATGCAAAATCGGTTTGAGGAAATTTGCTATTGATTACAACATCATATGTGGCATTGGCTCTTGCGAAATCTTTGAGCATGTAGTAACAATCAGCTGTTCTAATTACTGCATCTTTATCCATGCTGCTGCTTCCTGTTTTGATGCTGTTTGCTATCGGTTCGAAACAAAGCAACGCGTTTTTGTAGTCGCCTTTTTGGAAGTAACAATACCCTAGGTTATATCGGGCATTCATCAACGTTACTTCGCCCATCGGAGCTGATTTGCTTTCAATGAATACATTTAACGATCGAATAGCATCATCATACCGTTGTTGACGATATGCGATTTCGGCCTTCCAAAATCTAACATAAGGAGACATGTTACTGGCGGTGTTGATGTTCAACGTTTTTGAAAACAACTCATCAGCTTCGGTTAATCTTTGTTCATTTAGCAATTGAATGGCTTTCCCATACAATAAACGGGCATACATTTTTTGAATAGCCGGATTGGTTTGTAAAACAGAATTATATAAATCCAAACCCTCATCATAATTATTGGTATTGGCCAATACGCCAATCATAATTTCCTTTGCTTCGGTTATATGTCCCAATGGATTATCCGCATTAGATTTATCGGATGTATTGGCATATAATTTCAAATATGTTTTGATCTCAGCCAAAGCAATATCTTGATACCCCAAATCATAAGAAAGCTTGGCATAATTTAATCGCGAAATCCTTTGCTGCTCTGGATTGCTGCTGTTGTTGGCACAAAATTGAAAAGCCGTTCGAGCATTGGGTTTGTCGTTAACGTTTAAGTACAATTCCCCCAATAAATACATGCTGTTCTGTCCCATCGAATCTTTCTCATTGCTCAGCTGTTTAAACCCTTCAATTGCTTTGGTTGGATTTTTTGTTTTGTAGTAGCAAAAGCTCAATTCGTATATCACTTCTTTAGAAACTTTGTCGCTGGCGTTTACATAATTTGCAAACAATGGCAACGCTTCTTTAAATTGTTTTTTCTCGAAATACAATTGAGCGCTCAACAATTCTAAATTGGATTTGTAATAAGCACCACCATTTTCAGACAACACACTATCTCCATAAATTAGTGCATCTTCTTTTCTACCAAGGGAGTATAAAATTTCTGCTACATAATACGGTACTACGGGATTGTATGCCGGTTCTCTTTCAACCAAACGAAAAGCAGTTAATGCATCTGGGTATGATTTATTATAGTAAGCAATAAAACCAAAATAATAGTTGGCTGCGATAAAATATTTATTGGTTTTAACCTGATGAATTTCATCAAACAAAGGCTTGGCTGCTTCGAATTGCTTTTGATTGAAATAAGCATATGCGAGCTCAAATTTCAAATCGGCAATTTGGTCATTGCTTAAGTTGTCAAATTTGGTTTGAACAAAACAATCGATGGCTGCAGCAAACTCATTTTTTAAAAAATAATAATGACCCAAATGAAAACCCATTTGGTGTTTTCGAGGTTGATTATTGGCATGCTGCATAAAAGCTGTTGCATCTGTAGCGCCTACTTCAAACATCAATTTCAGCTCACAAATCGCATAGTAAAAATCGATATCATCGTTTAAATAAGTATGATCGGTTTTGGTGTTGGAAGGGAATTCGGATTTAAGCGATTTGAATAAAGGGTATGCCAATCCAAATTGGTTGTTGTTGAACAGGGTTAGTGCTTCTTTAAATTGTTTTTCTGCATCTGTAATGAGATGAGTAGGTTGAGCATTTGATGAAACAATGTATAAAAGCGAAAACAAGGCGAGGGTTACATTTCTAATCATTGGTATGGTTTCCATTTTAATGTTGTAAAGGTAAAGCCTGAAATGTGTAAATAATCGGATGTAAAGAAATAAAAGAAAAAGCAAAACGCTGTTAAATGAATGATAAAAGAAATTTCCTTATTTTTATTTGATTAAGCAATCATCTACAACTTTTATTTACCATCAATTAAGTTGTACAAAGCTTAAGCTTCAACCTTACATTTAAAACAAACAAGATGAAAAAATTAATGTCTACCAATTACTCTCCGTTGGCTTTTAACACAGCAGTTTTTTTGCTTCGTATTTTTTTGGGTGTGTTGATGATGCATTCGGGTTATAACAAGCTGGTAGGATTTGGAGACATGAAATCGCACTTCATGGATTTTATGGGTATGGGCTCTACCCTTTCATTGATAATGGTTGTATTTGCTGAATTTTTCTGTGCCTTGTTTTTGATATTGGGATTGTTTACACGTTTGGCTTGCATTCCATTAATTATTACAATGGCAGTTGCATTATTTAAAGCGCATCATGGCGATGTGTTTGGAGATGGTACTCATTCTGCTTTATTTCTTGGTGGCTTTTTAACCTTAATGTTGTTGGGACCAGGCAAAGCCAGTGTGGATGGTATTTCCGGAAAATAAATTAGGTTGCGTGTTTGAGCCCCCATCCCCAACCCTTCCCCCGAAGGATGAAGGGAGTGCATTTTCATCTAGTATCAAGCTTCATCCAGCCTATCCAGCCTATCCAGCCTATCCAGCCTATCTAGCCTATCTAAAAATACCCTTTCAATAAATTATACAACGGCTCAGGCATGTTTGTTTTTTGCATGTTTTTAGCTTCCAGAAAATAGAATGTAACAATTCCCTTGCTGAGCAATTGATCATCTTGACT
>CAIQHJ010000018.1 GCA_903871575.1 uncultured Bacteroidota bacterium | reverse complement strand
GGAGAAAAACTCTCATCGCTTGAGAAAAATGATTATAAAAATTTTGAACAGCTTTGTATTGATTTACAAAAAGAAAACCGTGTTGTCATCAGAGAAGTTTACAACCAAGAAGGCAATGAACTTTTGGCAACGGCTTTATTTTTAAAAGATGAAAACAGAATGTACAATCTTGCATCAAGCATTTTTCCAAATGGTAGAACTTGCTTAGCGAATTATTTTTTATTCGATTCGTTGATAAAAGAATTTGTTCATCAGCCACTCCTCATTGATTTGGAAGGTTCTGATCTTCCGGGTGTAGAATTCTTTTACAAAAAACTAGCTTCCGAAAATCAACCTTATTACTCTATCAAATGGAACAATTTGCCTAAAATTATCCAATTGATTAAGCCATAAGTTTTTCTGCAATCAACAAGTCGATGGGATGTGTAATTTTTATGTTGTTTTCCTCTCCTTCAATGAGATAGATTGAATGTCCGCAATACTCTACAACGGATGCTTCATCTGTAAAAAAAGTTTGAAATGCTGTTTCAAATGCAGGCAATAATATTTCGCTTTTAAATACTTGTGGGGTTTGTATTTGCTTAACCGTGGCTCTGTCTATAGATTTATTTGCGTCGCCTGTTACTATTCTAACACTATCCTTAGACGCAATGGCTGGAATGGCATTTCCTTTTTCTACTGCTTGATGATAACTCCTTGTAATCAAATCCGCGCTTACCAAACACCTTACAGCATCATGCACAAAAACGATGCTATTTTCTGTTACAAAATTCAATCCATTTTTTACTGAATCAAACCTGGTTTTACCACCAATGGCTATTGTAATTTTTTTATCAGAGAAATAAGTTGAAATAATATTAACGCCCGTTTCTTCATGTTCTTCTGGTAAAACAAGTACAATTTCAACATCATTGAATGCACTTAAAAAAGTATTGATGGTATAATAAATCAGTGGCTTATTGTGCAACAGCAAAAACTGTTTGGGTATTGATGCATTCATTCTTGTACCACTACCACCAGCCACCAAAATTGCATATTTTTTCATTCACTTAAATTAATGAACTACAAGCTATTTTCATTTTTATAAATGCCCACTTTAATTTCACCTTTACTGTTTTTCATAGCGCGATACATGCCCGCACTATTGAAAACCATTGCCGTATTTCCATGCGCATCTACGCCAATCATTCCACCTTCCCCTTTAATCTCAAGCAGTTTATGATGCACCACTTCTTCCATGGCTTGTTGTAAACTATATCCTTTGTATTCCATTAATGCACTTACATCATAAGCAGCAACGGCTCTGATAAAAAGTTCACCATGTCCCGTGCAACTGATGGCACAAGTTTTATTATTGGCGTATGTACCCGAACCAATTATTGGACTATCCCCTATTCTTCCGTATTTTTTATTGGTCATGCCACCTGTGCTTGTAGAAGCGGCAACATTTCCAAATTGATCTAATGCAACAGCGCCAACAGTTCCAAACTTTTTATCTTTCATTAACTCTGCAAGGTCTTGATGGGTATGGTCAAGAGAATAATTATCGCTATCTCTTAATTCTTTCCATTGATCGTATCTGAATTTAGAAAAAAAGTATTCGTCTGGTTCTAATTTCAATCCTTGTTTGATGGCAAAATCATTCGCTCCTTTTCCGCTCAAAAAAACGTGGTTGCTGTTTTCCATTACTTCATAAGCCAATTCAATTGGGTTGCGTACATTACGTACACCAGCAATTGCGCCTGCCTTCAAATTTTTCCCATCCATAATGGCAGCATCCATTTCCTGCACCCCTTTTTTGGTAAATACCGAACCTCGTCCAGCATTAAATAACACATTGTCTTCAAGTACTTTTATTGAGGTGCGAATGGCATCTACAGCTGTTCCACCTGCTTCTAGTACCGCATATCCATTTTCTAGAGCTTGTGAAAGGCCATTAATATACGCTTTCTCTAACTCAGGTGTCATATCTTCTGGAACGATGGTTCCTGCTCCTCCGTGTATTACTAATGATAATGGCTGCATTGATTGGAATTTGATTTTGTTGGCAAAAATATCTTATTTCAAGCGATTTACCCTTCAATTTTTATCAACGTATATGTATAACCTATTCACATTAGTTATTTTTTCAGAAAAGGAATTAATTTTTGATAGATGTCAAGATGCGAAATTTCTTCCATGCATGCATGATCACCACGATAACATTTTTTATTGCCAAACACAGAACAAGGTCTGCATGACAAATCTATACTTACCATATTTTCCGTTGATTGTCCCCAACCATAAAATCCAGCATTGGGATGTGTGGGACCCCAAACACTGACAACAGGAACGCCCACAAGTGAAGCCAGATGCATGTTTGCCGAATCCATACTCACCATCACCGTTAAATGACTAATCATGCTTAACTCTTCAGACAAATTAAATAATCCAGCGAGATTGATAACATTTCCACCAAAATCATTTTCCCATTCTGCCAATAACTCGGTCTCTTGTTTGCCCCCACCAAATAACAATATCGTAGCTCCTTCTGCTTTCAATAGAGAAATCAGCAATTTCATTTTTTCGGGTGGGTAAACTTTTTCGGGATGTTTGGCAAAAGGTGCAATGCCTATTACCGTTTTATGATCAAACCATTTTTGAGCTAAAATGGGCAATGGCTGTTTTATATTTTCAAGTGGTTTCTTTTCTAGTAAAAACGACAACCCTAATTTTTTAATTACATCTGCATATCGTTCGAAAGAAGACTTCAGTGGTAAGTTTTGTTTGTTTTCTTTAGCGGTAAGTTGCTTTTTTTCTGCACGTCCTTTATCGATTGTAGCCATTGGAATGCCTTTCAATTTCAAAAAAAACTGCATCATAAATGACCTCAACACCCCATGAAAATCAGCAAATGCGTCGATTGGTTGTTCATCGCTCATTATTTCTTTACACAAACGATAAATGCCCAGTATGCCTTTGTGCTTTCCTTTGGTTTCTGCTTCTACAAAACGAAGTCGATCAATGCCAAAAAACATTGGCTTAAATGATATATTGGAAACGAATGATATCTTTAATTCAGTATGTTGTTGAAGCAGTTGTTTAATTACTGGGATAGTCATCGCTACGTCTCCCATTGCAGAAAACCGAATGATTAAAATATGTTTTATATTACTCAACTTAATTAAACAGATTGCTGATATAAAATTGGATTCAATGAAGGATCGTTGTACATCTTCATTTGTTTATACACTTTCATGAATTTATTTCCTGTTTTCATGTCATGCAACAAATCTTCTATAGCTAACGACAAATCTGTACGTTGTTCCAATAAGATATTCAGTTTTGTAGTGCAAGAAGCGATGTGTTCAGCTGAAGCATTTGCACGATCCACTTCAACTTGCATGTGGTAAATTTTCAAAGCTAAAATGGACAATCTATCAATAGCCCATGCTGGACTTTCTGTATTTATTTTTGCGTGGGGTAAAACATCAACATCTTTAAATTGATCTAAAAAATAGCTGTCAATAAACTCAACCATATCGGTACGCACTTGATTACTTGAATCGATTCTTCTTTTAATAGCCAACCCTTCAACTGGATTGATGTTGGGATTTCTAACAATATCTTCTAAATGCCATTGGACTGTATCAATCCAATTTTTTTTGTACAACAAAAATTCGATACTTGAAATGGGAAAAGGATTTTTTATTTCGGTATCAACATCATCTGTTACATGATAATCTGAAATACTTTGATTGAATATATTGTTGCAATTTTCTGAAAACATAAAACGTAATTAAATGTTTGAAAGTTCTTTATTGTTTGTTTTTATTCGAAGCTACTGCCAAATAATATAATGGGATACCGATTAACGTTATGATCAATCCTGGCCAAGTAAATTGTGGCTTATAAATCATCAATAGTACACAGAAACTGATGCCCATTATAATATAAATTGCAGGAAGTATAGGATAGCCAAATGCTTTGTAAGGCCTATCTGCATTGGGTTGCTTTTTTCTTAAAATAAAAATACCGATGATGGTGAGCACATAAAATATTACTACTATAAAAGAAACCATATCCAATAAATCGCCGTATTTTCCGCTAAGACACAGCACACAAGCCATGGCACATTGAATCCACAACGCCCATTCTGGAACAGCATTTTTATTTAGAGTTGAAGCATTTTTAAAGAATAGTTTATCGTTTGCCATGGTGTAATAAACCCTTGCGCCTGCGAGTATCAATCCGTTGTTGCAACCAAAAGTTGAAATCATAATCATAATGGCAATGATGGCTGTTCCGCTTGTTCCAAAGATGGCTTCGGATGCGCTTAAAGCTACGCGGTTGTCTTTTGCAAAAGCAAGTTCGTGAATTGGAACAGTTGCTAAGTAAACCACATTCATCATTACATAAATCAAGGTTACAATTAGGGTTCCCAAAAACAAACTCATGCCGATGTTTCTTTTTGGGTTTTTAATTTCACCAGCAATAAAGGTTACGTTATTCCATGCATCACTACTAAAAATACTACCCACCATGGCGCTGGCAATTGCTCCTAAGATTGCCCCATTTATAAGCGGTTCAAATGAAATACTAGCATCTGTATTTTTTGTAAGGTGCTGAATCGTCCAAGCGTTACTCCAGTTGGCATGCCAAACATCCCAATTGAACGCGATGCAACCTGCGATAATCAAACCAAATAAAGAAATCAATTTAGTAGAGGTGAAGAAAGTTTGAATCAGCTTACCTGTTTTTATACCGCGGGTATTGATATACGTGAGTAATACGATAAGAATTATAGCAACTAGTTGTGCATAGTGAATTTTCAATCCCAATATATCAAAAGTGTTAACATCTTCCCAAGCTAAAGCAGGGAAAAAGTACCCGGCAAATTTTGCAAACCCTACTGCAACGGCGGCTATCGTTCCTGTTTGTATGACAGAGAAAAAACTCCAACCATAAAGAAACCCAACCAATGGATTATACGCTTCTTTTAAATAAACATATTGACCACCTGCTTTTGGAAACATCCCACTCAATTCGCCATAGCTTAGTGCAGCGGTAAGCGTCATAAAACCCGTAATTAACCAAACGGCAATTAACCAACCTGAGCTTCCAAGATCTTTGAGCATATCAGCGCTTACAATAAAAATTCCCGAACCAATCATGGAGCCGGCAACAATCATTGTTGCATCAAACAAACCCAACGAAGCTTTAAAATCTTGTGGTTGATCTTTCATGCGTTTTTTCTTTTTTTATTAATTGTGATATAAAATTCGCGCCTTTTTCACCCGCCACGGCGGGCACGCTTTTTCACTTTTTACTTTTTACTTTTTACTTTTTACTTTTTTTCTTTATTTAAAATCACATTCATCCCTTCTACAACATCATCTGTTATGTTTAAAGCAGTGTCTTTATAGACTATATAGTCCAACCCTGTACCTGTTGTAAAAATATAGCT
>CAIQHJ010000017.1 GCA_903871575.1 uncultured Bacteroidota bacterium | reverse complement strand
CCTCATTCAAATCATTTTCAGTTATTTAGAAAAAATTGGCGTGTTGTGGGTGACCAATCACATCAATCCTGCACAAGAACATTTGGTAACCAATATCATCCGCCAAAAGTTAATTGTTGGAATTGAAGGTATTTCCACTCCACTAAAGTCTGACAAATCCATTTTGTTGTTCTTACCAGAATCAGAATATCACGAACTTGGTTTATTGTTTATGTATTATTTGTTGAAAAGCAGAGGCGTTCATGTTTACTATTTGGGCTGCAACGTTCCTTTGGCTGATGTGGGATATGTGGTAAAAGTAAAAAAACCCGATTATCTCTATTGTCACATTACTCGACCCGCTCAACAATTCAACTTCGATAAGTTTTTGAACAACATCGTTCAAAATTTTGCCTCTACACCTTGCATCATATCTGGACAGCTTACACAGAACTACGAAAAAAAGCTAACGCCACCCATCACCTTCAAAAAAAGCATCACAGAAGTAATGGACTTCATCTCTGGTTTGTAGAAGTTATTTTAAAAATAATTAAACAAAAATTTTTCTAGCAAAAAATGTTTGTTTAGCTTTGGTCTTCAAAAGTTAAACAAAAAAATATGTCTAATCAAGAATTTGAAAAGATACTCGTTACCAACGTAGATTTTTTAAAACCATTTGCATTTACGCTAACCAAAGACAATGAATCGGCAAAAGACCTTACGCAAGAAACCTTGTACAGGGCGTTGGCAAACAAAGACAAATACCATGTTGGAACAAATGTAAAAGCTTGGATGTACACCATCATGCGCAATATTTTCATCAATGACTACAGAAAAAAAGCGCGCCAGCATGTAATTTTTGATCATACACCCAATGAGTTTTTGTTGGATCACAATCAATCTGCCATCAGCAATTCTGCAGAATCAAACATCACCAAAAAAGAAATACTTACTGCCATAGAGCAACTACCAGATATTTTCAGGTATCCATTTGTGTTGTATTTTGAAGGTTACAAATACAATGAGATTGCAGCATATTTGCAAGAACCGTTGGGTACAGTAAAAAGCCGAATTCACTTTGCACGAAAATTATTGAAGGAAGCCATCAGCAGAAACTAATTCATCGTTTTTCTGTAATGAATTTTACTTTATTTTCGTACTTTGAAAAAAGCAATTGTCATAGGAAGTGGATTTGCCGGTATGTCGGCTGCAACGCATTTAGCCAAGGCCGGATGGGATGTAACCGTGTTGGAAAAGCAATCGATGCCAGGAGGTAGAGGTCGCAAATTTTCGGCAGATGGATTTACTTTTGACATGGGTCCTAGCTGGTATTGGATGCCAGATGTATTTGACCGCTATTTCGATTTGTTTGGAAAAAAAGTTTCGGATTATTACAAACTCATCCGCCTCGATCCCTCTTATCGAGTATACTACGAAAATGATTTTATCGATATTCCCTCCAACTATATAGCACTACAAGCTTTGTTCGAATCCATTGAAGTTGGATCTTCAAAAAAGTTAGATGTATTTTTAGCAGAAGCCGAATACAAATACAAAGTAGGCATCCAAAAATTGGTGCACAAACCCAGTAGAAGCATTACAGAATTTGCAGACTGGGATTTGGTAAAAGGTCTTTTCAAATTGGATGTTTTTACTTCTATGAAACAACATGTGCGCAGTTATTTCACCAATCCGAAACTGATTCAATTGATGGAATTTCCGGTGCTTTTCTTGGGTGCTTTGCCCAAAGACATTCCGGCATTGTATAGTTTAATGAATTACGCAGATATAAAATTGGGCACTTGGTATCCGATGGGTGGTATGTTTAACATTGCGGATGCGATGCACCAATTGGCCGAATCGCTAGGGGTGCGCTTTATTTTTAATGCAGATGTGCAATCGTTGGAAATTGTTGATGGCAAGGCAAAAAATGCGGTAGCTCACATCAATGGACAATCCGTTTCTTTTGATGCGGATGTAGTGGTTGGCGCAGCAGATTATCATTTTATTGAAACATCATTGCTACCTCAAAAATACCAAAGTTATGATGCAGCCTATTGGGACAAAAGAGTGATGGCGCCATCATCGTTATTATATTATGTAGGGTTGAATAAAAAATTGCAGAACGTTACCCATCACAGTTTGTTTTTTGATGTGGATTTTGAAAAGCATGGCGATGAAATTTATGCACATCCACAATGGCCTACGGAGCCGCTTTTCTATGTGAGTGTGCCTTCAATAACAGATCCATCAGTGGCGCCAGATGCATGCGAAAATTTATTTTTTCTCATTCCGGTGGCAGCAGGATTGGAGGGAGATGATGAGGCTTTGAGAACCGTATATTTTGAAAAAATATTGAAGCGATACGAACAAAAAATAGGGCAACAAATTAGCGATGCAATCATCTATAAAAAATCCTATGCTGTTCAAGATTTCAAACAAGATTACAATGCTTTCAAAGGAAATGCATATGGCTTGGCAAATACATTGATGCAAACCGCCATACTCAAACCTTCCTTAAAAAGTAAAAAAATAAACAATCTCTTTTATACCGGTCAGCTTACTGTTCCTGGGCCAGGCGTGCCTCCCTCTTTAATCAGCGGGGAAGTCGTTTCAAAAGAGATTATAAAGCAATTTAAATAACAGATTATGATGCATCTTTTTCATGATGTGAGCAGCGAATGCAGCCAGATTACTACAGAAAGATACAGCACGTCTTTCAGTAGTGCCATTCGTTTATTGGATAAAGATTTGAGAAAACCCATTTATCAGATTTATGGCTTTGTGCGTTTTGCCGATGAAATTGTTGACACATTCCATGACTTTGATAAAATCAATTTGTTGAATGAATTTAAAAAGGAAACATATCTCGCCATCGAGCGAGGCATTAGCTTGAATCCTATTTTACACAGCTTTCAATTGGTGGTCAACCAATACCATATCGACCATCATTTAATTGAGGCGTTTTTTAATAGCATGGAATCGGATTTAACCAAGTTTGCGTATGATGATAAAGGGTATCGGGAATATATTTATGGAAGTGCGGAGGTTGTTGGTTTGATGTGTTTGTATGTTTTTTGTAATGGCGATGAAGCGTCGTACTTGTCGTTGAAACCTTATGCCAAAGCGTTAGGGGCAGCATTTCAGAAGGTAAATTTTCTTAGAGATGTGAAAGCCGATTCGGAGCATTTGAACAGGGTTTATTTTCCAGGTGTTGATTTTTCAAATTTTACGCAACACATGAAAAATGAAATTGAATTGGACATAGAACAAGATTTCAAAATGGCATACAAAGGGATATTGATGTTGCCGGTAAAAGCACGATTTGGCGTGTATGTGGCGTATAAATATTATTTGTCTTTGTTTAAAAAGATTAAGCAATCGAAGCCGAAGATGTTGCTGGAAGATCGCATTCGCATTCCCAACTACTCCAAATTTTTCATACTGATGCGCGCCGGTTTGAGAAGTCAATTTAATATTTTATAAAACAAAGCAACTTGACGGAAGTAATTTTAGTGAATGAAAGCGACGAGCAAATTGGCACCATGGAAAAAATGGAGGCTCACCAAAAAGCTTTGTTGCACCGTGCATTTAGTGTGTTTATTTTTAACGAAAATGGGGAGATGCTTTTACAAAAAAGAGCAGCAAATAAATACCATAGTCCATTGTTATGGACCAATGCCTGTTGCAGTCATCCTATGCCAGGCGAAAATACCGAAGCAGCAGCGCACCGAAGGTTGAAAGAAGAGCTGGGTTTTGATACGGCCCTTGCATATGCGTTTCACTTTATTTATCAAACGCCATTTGACAACGGATTGACGGAGCATGAACTCGACCATGTATTTATTGGATCTTATGCCGGTGATATTTTTCCCAATGCCGAAGAGGTAGCATCATATGGTTTTTTTAGCACGGGGCATATCGAAGCTGAGTTGGTATCCAATGCAGAACAATACACGGTTTGGTTCAGAATAGCATTTCCAGAATTGATGAAACAACTTCCCCAATCTATCACATAACGATACAACAATGTCATCACCAAAAGCAATCATCATAGGCAGCGGAATCGGTGGATTAGCAACTGCCATACGATTGGCTGTGATGGGATATGCAGTGGAAGTATTTGAACGAAATGATTATCCTGGTGGTAAATTGTCGCTGATTGAAAAAGATGGTTTTCGGTTTGATGCAGGTCCATCTTTATTTACTCAGCCACAAAACATAGAAGCATTATTTTCGCTCGCGAACGAACCAATTGAAGACTATTTTAATTACCAATCGGTTGATGTTGTTTGTCATTATTTTTTTGAAAATGGAAAGCAATTAAAAACATATGCTGATAAAACATTGCTGGCAAAAACATTTGAGGAAGTGTTGGGCGAGGATAGAAATGCCGTGATCAATTATTTAAATGACGCAGAAAAATTGTACAACAACATTGGTACTATATTTTTAAATCACTCACTTCACAAACGAAATACTTGGTTGCATTCAAGGGTTTTCAATGCCTTGAAGCATGTAAAATGGTCTTATTTATTGGGCACATTGCATCAGTATAATCAATCAAAATTTAAAACTGCGGAAGCCGTTCAACTATTCAATCGTTTTGCTACATACAACGGCAGCAATCCTTATAAAGCACCGGGTATGTTGAGTTTGATTCCGCACCTCGAACAAAACCAGGGAACATTTTATCCGAAGGGCGGTATGATTAGCATCACCAAAGCCTTGTATCAACTGGCATTAAAGAAAGGCGTTCAATTTCATTTCAATAAAAATGTTACAGCCATTGTTCACGAACAAAAAAAAGTAAAAGGCATCGTAGTAAACGATGAACAGGTGTCTGCTAGTCTTGTTGTAAGCAATGGAGATGTGTATTATACGTATAAAAAATTATTGAAACAAGATATCATTGCGAACAAAATTTCTAAGCTCGAACGGAGCAGCAGTGCGCTGATTTTTTATTGGGGCATACAAAAGGAATTTTCGGAATTGGGATTGCACAATATTTTTTTTAGCAATGATTATAAAAAAGAGTTCGACCATCTATTTGAAAAGAAAACATTAATGGACGATCCGACAGTGTATATCAACATTACATCAAAAATGGAAAAGACGCATGCGCAGGTTGGAGGTGAGAATTGGTTTGTGATGATTAATGCCCCAACCAATGAAGGGCAGGATTGGCAAGCACTTGTAAGCGAAGCCCGAAAAAATATCATCAGTAAATTGAATCGCTTATTGCGTACAGATTTGGAAAAATACATCGTTTCAGAAACCATTATGGACCCGGTGATCATCGAGCAAAAAACAGGTACATATCAGGGTTCGTTGTATGGCACAAGTTCTAATTCAAAATGGGCTGCTTTTTTAAGGCCGTCAAATTTTTCATCGAAGATTAAAGGGCTTTATTTTTGTGGTGGAACGGTACATCCCGGAGGAGGCATACCGCTTTGCTTGCAGAGTGCAGAAATTGCCGCTGCGATAATTAAAAAAAATGAACAACAGTAAAACCATTTTTGGGCTTTCAAAAATTCAATTGGCAACTGCAATTGCCATAATTTTTCATTCTGTAGGATTGATAGGAATTTTATATTTTAAGCAGTCCATCATCATTCAAACTTCAGCATTAAACTTGTTGTTGATGTTTGTGTTAATTTGTTACACACAGCCACAAAAAAATCATTCATTTTGGATTTTCATGTTGATTTGTGTGTTGACAGGATTTGGTGTAGAAATCATTGGAACACAGACTGGTATGCTGTTTGGTTCGTATGCATATGGCGAAACGCTTGGTCCAAAATTATTTCAAGTGCCATTGATTATTGGCGTCAATTGGTTTATTGTAATCTATTGTTGCGGAATTTCAATGCATATGTTGATGCACAACCTCACACAAAAAACATCCATACAATCTGCTCCCCCAAAAACTATTTTGAAAAAAATTGCTGTGTTGGTTGACAGCGCTACATTGGCTGTTGCATTTGATTGGATCATTGAGCCCGTAGCCATTCGACTCGATTATTGGCGTTGGTTGGGCGATGGCAATATTCCCGATTACAACTATGCTAGCTGGTTTGTATGCAGTTTGTTGTTGATGATTATTTTCCAAATGACATCCTTCGAAAAGCGCAACAAATTCGCTGTACATTTGTTGTTAATTCAGGTCATGTTTTTCTTGTTGTTAAGAACATTTTTATGAGTACAATAATTTTTATAGGAATCGTATTGCTTACCTTTTTTGTAATGGAAGGTATTACCTGGCTTACCCATAAATACATCATGCATGGATTTCTATGGTATTTGCATGAAGATCACCATCAACCTACAACAGGTTTTTTTGAGAAAAACGATGCGTTTTTTTTAATATTTGCTATACCGAGTTGGCTGTGTATCATGTTGGGTTTGCAACATGGCGTTTACTGGGTGGCTGCTATTGGTTTTGGGATTGCGATGTATGGATTGGGTTATTTTATCGTACACGAAGTAATTATTCATCAGCGATTCAAATGGTTTACGAGGAGTAACAATGCTTATGTACGGACCATTCGCTGGGCGCATAAAATGCATCACAAACATTTGGGTAAGGAAGATGGTGAAAGTTTTGGGATGTTGTTTGTAGCAAAGAAATATTGGGATAAGGTGAGGAAGGATAATGAATTGAAAAGTAAACAAACAAAAAGATAAAGGTTTTAGCGGTTCAATAGGGACAAACAAAAAACTACAAACAATTTCAACTTGAACCTACATTACACATATTTCCTCATTCTCTTCGGATCTATCATTGGTCCGTTGGCATTGAGTTTTGATAAAAAAGTGGCGTTCTATTCAAAATGGAAACACTTATTCAAAGCGATGATCTTACCTGCAGTATTTTATATTGTTTGGGATATGGTGTTTACGAAGCAAGGCGTTTGGCATTTCAATGAAAATTACATCACGGGAATTCGATTGTATAATCTTCCTATTGAAGAGGTCTTGTTCTTTTTTGTGGTGCCATATTGTTGTGTTTTTATTTATGATTGTGTGCGTTGTTATTTTCCAAAGATTCAGCGCTCGGCCATTGGAAATGGCATCTTAAATTTCATTGGTATTTTATTGTTGATGATTGCAATTTTCCATCACGATAAAGCGTATACGTTTTTTACTTTCTTTTTCAATGGCATTTTTATTTTCATGATAGCGTCGTCAAAAAAATATTTTCAAACATTTAATGTCGATGCATTTCTCGTTTCATATATTATTATTCTCATTCCATTTTTATTGATTAATGGTTTGTTGACGTCTATTCCAATAGTGTTGTATAACGACAATGAAAATTTGGCCACTCGCATCTATACGATACCGATAGAAGATGTTTTTTATGGGATGTTGTTGATTATGATGAATGTGGTGGGGTATGAAGCATTCATAAATTCTAATAAAGGGGAAAGATCAGTAGTGATGAATGCTTGAATTTGAGCATCAAAGATATTTTCAAGGGTATAATTTCCTGTCTGTTTCTATTTAGATTACTGTTTCAATGTACAAAATGTTATTTCTGAACGAATTTTAATCGATATGGGTTGGTAGAATACCTGTACAAATCTGGTAAAACACAGGTTTTTGATGAGGGAAAAACTTGCGATAGTAAAAACCACCGTTTAAATGGTGCATGGTCATTAAACCACACAAACCATACCATCGGAACAAATTTTAATAACTATCTTTTCGGGCTATGTCAATATGTTCCGATGGGACATTGTGAGAGAAAATTACCTCAGACTCATTGGAGCATTTCAAATTCGTTAATAGGAAACAATGGTTAATTTTTTCAAGGTTGGGCGGTAGAATACCTGTAAATATCTGGTAATACACAGATTTTTGATGAGGGAAAAACTTGCGATAGTAAAAACCACCGTTTAAATGGTGCATGGTCATTAAACCACACAAACCACACCTACAGATCGAATTTTAATTGTCATCTTTTCAAGCTAATACAATATGTTCCTATTAAACATTACGATAGTAAAATAAGCATAGATTTCATTAAGGTAGCATATTTCAATATCGTCTTCCAAATACCACCGCTATGATTACAGCATTGTCCATAATTTCTACATAGTAGAATATAAATTGGCTCCTGCTTGAATTGATTTTCTATTTGGTTTTTTCACTCTTTTTTTAACAGGAAAAAACATGCTGTCCTAACATCCACCATTTAAATGGTGGGCAGAGAAATCACAAATAAAAACGCCCCCGATATTTCGGAGGCGCTGTTATCATCATGTAAAATACGCTTTCTTCCCATCTCTCTTTGAGAGCGATTAGGCCACTATCCTTTCAATCTACCATTCCACACTTTTTTCCCCTGCAACCTTCTTCCTACATACATAATCAACACAAACAAGAAAAACAATGGGCCAGTGAACCCAAATAATGCTACGTATTTTGTTCCGTAGAATTTATCCATTGGCCTTCTTAATCTTTCCGAAATCAAGTACATGCTCGGAACCATTACCAATGTTAGGAAGAAAGAGAAAACCAAACCAAAGATAATCGTCCAACTCAATGGCCCCCAGAAAACTACACTGTCTCCGCCAAAGAAAATATGCGGATTAAGATGTTGGAAGAACGACACGAAATCAATATTAAAACCAACAGCCAATGGCAACAAGCCCAGAATGGTTGCAATAGCCGTCAACATCACCGGAATAATCCTGATCTTTCCTGCTGTAATGGCTGCAGCCCTTGTACGCATTCCTCTCCCTCTTAGCTCATCTGTAAATTCAATCAATAAAATGCCATTTTTAATAACAATACCTGCCAATCCAATTACACCAACACCCAACATGATACTGGCAATTGTCATACCTGTAAATGCATAACCCAGCAACACTCCAATTACAGAGAAGAAGATTTCGGTAAGTACGATAAATGGCTTACTCAAAGAATTAAACTGTAACACCAGAATTAGAAATATCAATCCCAAAGCTATCGACAACGCCATTCCCAAGAAACTATTGGTTTCTGCCTCTTGCTCTCCCTGCCCAGTTTGTTTGATGGTTACATCAGCCGGAATATTAACCAACGTTTTAAATCTTGCAATTTTTACAGCCAACTCCTGATTTACTTTTGCTGTCATGGAAGGATCTAAAACATTCGATTGCAATTGGATGGTGCGCTTCACATTTTTTCTGGCTATCGCGCCAGAAGTGTTTGTATAATCTACTGAAGCAACAGCACTCACTGGTACCGACTTAATGCGCATGGTATTCATATCCATAAAGGTGATGCGCATATTCATCAAATCAGTTACATTGTTTCTCAGCAAATCGCTGTATCGCAATTGTATTTTATATTCATCTTCTCCGTCTTTCAACTTGCTTACTTCTTTACCAAATACAGCTGTACGTACTTCCATACCTATTTGTCCCGTACTCAATCCTTCCATCATGGCTTTTTCACGATCTATTTTGATGGTAATTTCGGGACTATTTAAATCTACATCTAGTTTAAGATTTTCTACACCGGCTGTTCTGTTGGTATCTAAATAATTATTGAGCTTGGTGGCAATATCCGCAATATCTTCAAATCGATCACCAACAATTTCAATATTAACCGGCGGGTCTGTTGGAGGTCCACCATCTTCCTGAGATACTTCAATGCTGGCACCTGCAATGCCGCCCACATTGGCCCTGATGGCATCGAGGTAAGGTCTGGTTTTTTTGCCTTCGCGTTTTTCAAACTCAACAAATGATACTTGAATACGACCAAGATTGGGCTGCACACTTCTGTTGTTGCTTCTCGGATTATTGGCACTGTTGGCAACATTGGCAATGATGCTTTCTACAATACTGCCTTCTTTACCTGGATTTTCTTTTTCCAAAACTTTAAATACACGCTGTTCTAAAATATGCGTAACGCTATCTGTCGTTTTGATGCTTGTTCCTGGCGGCATTTTCAAATACACGTAAATAAAATTAGGATCACCACTTGGGAAAAATGTGGCTTTGTTTCCACGTGCCATCAACAACATCACAGATATAGGAAACAACAAAAACAAAATAACGACCGACCAAACAGGTCTGTTGCCTTTAAGCACCCAACGCAATAAACTTTCGTAACGATTCATCAAACCTGGCAAAAGCTTAGACTGAAATTGATGAATGATGCCTCTGAAAATATAACGATTCATCACCGCCAACAACATCATAAACAAAAGGAAATTGGCAAATCCATGAGAACCCATGAAATGCAGGATAATACCTGTAATGATGGCTGTCCAGAACCACCATTTTTTAAACAATAGTTTTTTCTCTTCTTCATGTTCTTTCCCTTCTGGTTTCATGAAACTCACCGCAAACACAGGGTTGAAGATAAACGCAACAATCAATGATGCGGCCAATGTAAGGATTAGCATGGTTGGAAGATAAATCATGAACTTTCCAATGATGCCTTTCCAAAACAACAATGGAAAGAATGGCGCGAGCGTTGTGGCAGTACCTGCTAAAACGGGAATGAAAACCTCACCGGCTGCTTCTTTCGCGCTTTTCACAATTTTCACTTTGCCGTTGTTGTAAATTCGATGGGTATTCTCAATCACCACAATTGCATCATCAACAATAATTCCCAATCCAAACAATAAGGCAAACAGTACAATGAAGTTTAACGTAACTGGCGTCCCTACAATTGAATCTGCAATTGGTAAAAATAGAAAAGCAACGAATACGCTTAGGGGCACACTCAAGGCCACAAAAAATGCATTGGTTACGCCCATAAAAAACATCAATACAATCAACACCAAAATAAACCCGATGATGATGGTATTCACTAAATCATTGAATGAAGTTGCAGTTGCTTTACTTTGGTCTCCGGTGATGACCACTTTCAAACTCGGTGGCAATTCTTCACTTTCTTTCATCTTGGCTACGATGTCTTTCACTTTGCCAGCCGCCGATATTAAATTTTCCCCGGCACGCTTTACAATGTTGATGGTAACAACGTTTTTACCGTCCAAACGCGCATAACTTTCTTTTTGTTTGATGGTGTCTTTTAAAACGGCGATGTCTCTTAAATAAACAGAAGAACCCTGTGCACTGCTTCTCACAACAATATTTTGCAAATCCAAAACCGAGCTAAATTGACCCTTTACTTTTAAGGTTCTTTTCATATCACCTACTTCAATCAAACCACCAGTAATATCATTGTTTTCACGAGATATCGCATTCTCAATATCCATGAAACTGATGCGCGCAGCTTGCATTTTATAAGGGTCTACATTCACCTGAATTTCCCTTTCTGGCGCACCCACAATTTCTGCACGTGTTATTTCTGGAAGCTCTTCAAATTTGTCTTGCAGCTTATCTGCAAACTGCTTCAATTTGATACCATCATAATCACCACTTACATTCACAAACATGATGGGCATCTCACTAAAAGCAAACTCTTGTACATTGGGCAATTGCGTTAAATTGGCTGGCAAATCTGTTTGCGCCTTATCTATCGCATCTTTTACTTTTTGCTTCGCCATTTCTGTTTTCACATCCGTATCAAACTCTACAACAATTAAGCTGTAATCAGTTTGCGATGTACTGGTAATTTTTTTCACTTTAGCACCACTAATGCCTTTCAATTGCTTTTCAATGGGCCGTGTAACCAAGTTTTCAATGTCTTTGGGGGAGTTGCCAACATACACCGTCGTTACACTAATGGTTGGCACCACAATGTCGGGAAATTGTTCCTTCGGCATGGTGTTGAACTTATACAAACCAAATGCAGAAATCAACATCGCAATTATGTATACTGCGGTTCTGTTATCAACTGCCCAACTCGTTGGTTTGAACTCCTTCATTTTTTCTTTTATTCCATCTAAAAGATTCATACAATATTATTTTGACTAACGTCGTGAGTAAATATTCGCTTAATT
>CAIQHJ010000016.1 GCA_903871575.1 uncultured Bacteroidota bacterium | reverse complement strand
GGAACATTAACATACGAAGCTGCAGATCAAGTAGCGAAAGCAGGATTGGGTATTTCTACTGCCATCGGAATTGGTGGAGATCCTATTATCGGTACAACAACAAAAGAAGCCGTAGAATTATTAATGAATGACGACGAAACCGATGCCATCGTTATGATAGGCGAAATTGGCGGTGGAATGGAAGCCGAAGCAGCACAATACATCAAATCAACCGGCAATAAAAAACCAGTTGTTGGGTTCATCGCTGGACAAACTGCTCCTCCCGGTAGAAGAATGGGACACGCAGGTGCCATCGTTGGCGGCGCAGACGATACAGCTGAAGCAAAAATGAAAATTATGGGCGAATGCGGCATTCATGTCGTGGATAGTCCAGCCGACATTGGCATTACCATGGCCAATGCATTGAAAAAATAATCATCACCATCTTATCTGAAAAACTCTGCTAATTTTGAGCGGAGTTTTTTTTTACTTTTAAGTCATGAATGCAGAACCACAATACAACATTCCTCTAAAGTTCAGAAAGATGGAAAATCTACACATCGTTTTCTGGCTTTTTAAAGACATCGCTTGGTGTATGTTTTGGAAACCACTTGGCATCATTATGATCATTCCAACTTTAATCATTGCCATTCTCATCACCTGGAGAACCAGAAACTACATGAGCGAAATTTGCCACAATCTGGCCATCACCGTTTGGATTTCTGCCAACAGCTATTGGATGATTTCTGAATTCTTGGGTTTTGATAGCAGACCATTATTTGGAGTGTATACATTCAAGCATCTCGCGCTGATTCCGTTTTTCTTGGGAATTATTTTACTCGCTTTTTATTATTTTATTTGGAAGCCGAAACATAAAAATGAGTTGGAAACCATGTGATTTTTATTCAACACAATGTGATTTATTTAAAAAAACGCGTTGTCGTATCCAGTTTCTAGCTGGCTTTTCAAAGTATGCATAACAAATTGAAGATGCAATTAGCAGTAACGTTAACCTGATATAAAAACAAGCAGCAAGGTTGGTTATGCCTATTCTTTTTAATAAGCTGATGCTGAATGAAAATATAGGATTTTGTAACAAATACATCGCATAACTCATCTCTCCCAAGAACACAAACAATTTCATAGAAAACAACTTGGAAAGCTTGCCTGTATTCCAGGATAACAATAAAATCAAAGGCAAAAAAACGATAGCCAATAAGCCATCATGTGCACTATACTTTTCTGGTTGAGACAGATACAAAACCAAACATAAAAACAATAAAAGGATAACAACATCATAATTTCTTTTTCCTTCGGGTTTGTAATGGAAGAAAATTAATCCAGCGATGTTTCCCAGTATAAATTCGTTGAGATGGAACAGCGGAAAAAAATATAAAAAATGGTAACTATTGGTTAGAAATCCAGTATAATAATCCGAATGCAACAACACATTAAAACAAATCTGTGTAATTCCCCACAGCAATAACCCCAACACGATGATGATTTTCAATTTTAATTTTTTATAAAAAGATTGCAATAAAAATGGGAACAACAAATAAAAAAATATTTCCACCGAAATAGACCAAGTTTGTGCATTTATAGATGTTGCTTTTGAGGGAACCCATGCCTGAATCATAAAGATGTTCAAGCACAATGCGGATATATCAACACCGTTATTAGTGAGGAGAAAAAAGACAATCATCAACATGGTAGCCAGCAAATAAAGCGGATATATTCTTGCCAACCTGTTTTGGTAAAATGCCAACTTGCTTAAATTGTTTTTTTGTCCGTAAGCGATCATCAACACAAACCCAGATAAAATAAAAAAATAGCTCACACCTACATTTGCTTGCACCACCATCGTTTTTAAAGGATGTTGGTTGTAAGGTGCTATTGACAATGAATAATGATGAAATACAATTGCAATGGCGGCCAAAAATCTCGTAAATGTTAACTGAATTGTTTTCATGCATTAGAATACAGCCCATCCATGCAGACGGGATTTGATATATGGTAATGTAAACCTGTTAATAAGAGATAAATATATAATATTATTTCATCCGAAACAGAAATACCCTTTTTTCATTGAGTGGATGTTATATTCAAAAACTAAGCACATATTTTATTAGGGTTATTCAACTAAATTTGTGTTCTTATAAATAATACTTCAATCAATTATGTTTAGATCTCACACCTGCGGGGAATTAAGATTATCAGATATCGACAAAACGACAACACTGGCTGGATGGGTTCAAACCATTCGAAAATTTGGCAGCATCACATTTGTTGACCTCAGAGATCGTTACGGCATTACACAATTGCTTTTTTCTGAATCATTAAACGAAAAGCTCGAACCCAATCCTTTGGGTAGAGAATTTGTTTTGCAAATAACCGGCGTTGTAAATGAAAGAAGCAACAAAAACAACAACATTCCAACAGGAGAAATTGAAATCCTGGTAAACGAATTTTCTATACTCAATAAATCCATTACGCCGCCTTTTACCATTCAAGATGATACAGATGGTGGCGATGATTTAAGAATGAAATATCGATTTCTTGATCTGAGAAGAAATGCAGTTAAAAAGAATTTGGAGTTGAGATACGCGGTTGGCAGAAGCACCAGGAATTATTTACATGAACAACAATTCATGGATATTGAAACGCCGTTTTTAATAAAATCAACACCAGAAGGAGCGCGAGATTTTGTGGTTCCCAGCAGAATGAATCCTGGTCAATTTTATGCATTGCCTCAATCCCCACAAACTTTTAAACAATTGTTGATGGTAAGTGGTTACGACAGGTATTACCAGATTGTAAAATGTTTTAGAGATGAAGATTTAAGAGCCGACAGACAACCCGAGTTTACGCAAATAGATTGCGAAATGTGTTTCGTAGAACAAGAAGATATTTTACAGATGTTTGAAGGATTGGTTAAACGTATTTTCAAAGATGTAAAAAATATCGATTACTCCGATTCGGTTGAAAGAATGACCTGGGAAAATGCAATGTGGACGTATGGCAACGACAAGCCAGACATCAGGTTTGATATGAGATTGTGCAATTTGAAATTTCCAGCTCATACGTTTCCAGGCAGAGCAGACATCGCTGCTTTGATTGCTGGTGTTGACTTCAAAGTGTTTGATGAAGCAGAAACAGTTATTGCCATTGCTGCCCCTAACTGCAGCGAATACACACGCAAACAAACCGATGAACTCACGGAATGGGCTAAACGCCCGCAAATTGGGATGAAAGGATTGGTTTACATCAAATGCAATGCAGATGGTACTTTCAAGAGTAGCGTAGATAAATTTTATAGCGAAGACAAATTAAAAGCCATAGCTGCTGCAACAAATGCAAAAGCCGGCGATATGATATTTATATTGGCAGGAGCAGAAGAAAGAACAAGAAAAGCCACCAGCGAATTGAGATTGTATTTGGGTCAGCAATTGGGATTGCGCAGAAGCGACGAATTCAAATTGTTGTGGGTATTGGATTTCCCTTTGTTTGAATATGCAGAAGACGACAATCGTTGGGTAGCTCGTCATCATCCATTCACTTCGCCGAAGCCAAGTGATATCGAAATCATGATTAACAACAATCCTGCGATAGAAAATGCTGCTGAATATTTAAAACATCCTTATGCCAATATTAAGGCCAATGCCTACGACATGGTATTAAACGGAAATGAAATAGGCGGCGGCAGCATCAGAATTTTCCAAAAAGAATTGCAACAAAAAATGTTTGCTGCATTAGGTATGGATGAACAGGAACAACAACATAAATTTGGATTCTTATTGGGCGCTTTCGAATTTGGGGCACCTCCACATGGCGGCATTGCATTTGGATTTGATAGACTTTGTTCCATTTTAGGCGGCAGCGAAAGTATTAGAGACTTTATTGCATTTCCTAAAAACAACAGTGGACGAGACATGATGATTGATGCGCCATCTACAATTGATGATAAGCAATTTGACGAATTGCAAATCAAACTCGATTTAAAATAACTGTTGTGAAAAGAAAAGGGTTAGTGAAATATTAGTATGCATTTATAATTTCAATCGCTCAAACATGGTAATACCTGATTTCTCCAAAACCTCATTCATAGACCAACTGGGTATTGAAGAGCGTGCTGCTGGGTTTACCAAGCGAAGTTTAAAAGAACATTCTAAATTGAATGGCCTTTTACTTGCTTTGAATATGATAGATTTAACTACGCTGGAAGGAAAAGACACAGAAGGAAAAGTAAGGCAGCTATGTTACAAAGCGATGCATTTACACGATGCCTATCCCGATTTACCTACCGTGGCAGCCATTTGCGTCTATCCGTCTATGGTAGGAGTGGCAAAAAAAGCGTTAGGAGATGCTGGTATCAAAGTTGCTTCTGTTGCAACCGCATTTCCCTCCGGTCAATCATCCCTCAAAATAAAAAAAGAAGATACCAAACTGGCACTCCAACAAGGCGCAGACGAAATCGATATGGTCATTTCAAGAGGTAAATTCCATCAGGGAGAATACCAATTTGTATTTGATGAAATTGCGGCTATAAAAGAAATTTGCGGGACTGCCAGATTAAAAGTCATTTTAGAAACCGGTGAGCTAGGCAACTATGACAAAGTAAGACGTGCGAGCGATATCGCCATGTATGCGGGTGCAGATTTTATCAAAACATCCACAGGAAAAATTCAGCCAGCTGCCACGATGCCGGTTACGTTGGTGATGCTCGAAGCCATCAGGGATTTTTATTACAAAACCGGAAAGAAAATTGCCATGAAACCAGCCGGTGGTATTTCAAAAGCAAAGCAAGCATTGCATTACCTGGTGATGTTAAATGAAGTGCTGGGCGAAGACTGGATGAACAATGAATGGTTTAGATTTGGTGCAAGTAGCTTAGCAAATGATATTTTGATGCAATTGATGAAACAGAAAACAGGACTATATCAGTCTGCTGATTATTTTTCTATAGACTAAATAAAATTCAATTTTTATTTGGTTCAAAAAATTGGCAAGGTTTTGTAAGTTTTGTAGGTTGGGTAAATTTTTACCCTATGTCTACGATATTGAAATTCGAGGAAATAGTATGCTGGAAAGAAGCAAGGATTTTGAAAAATTAATACGTGATTTCATTGTTCAAAAGAAAATTGAAAATGATTTCAGATTAATTAATCAGATTCTTGGATCTGCAGGTTCGATTATGGGTAATATCGCAGAAGGATTTGAGCGAGGAGGCAATAGAGAATTTGTTCAATTTCTTTTTATTGCTAAAGGTTCTTGCGCTGAACTCAGGTCGCAGACTTATCGAGCACTTGATGCGAAATTTATAACACAAGAAGAGTTTGAGAATATTTATGGGAAAACTGAAAAGATATCATATTTGATAATGAAATTGATTCAGTATTTAAAAAGCGTTGATATAAAAGGATATAAATTTAAAAATCGATGATGAACATTCCAAACTTACTAAACTTTAAATAACCAAGATATAAATGTCTGCTACAAAAAAGAATACTCTCAAACTCAAATTCGACAGCTCCCGCAATTTAGCGCCTGCTCCCGAAAGCAAGTCGGTTGCTAAGATTGCAGATCGATATGATTTATTTATCAATGGGAAATTTGAGAAGCCTTCATCGAAAAAATATTTCGATACCATCAATCCGGCTACGGAAGAAAAATTGTCTGTTGTTGCTGAGGCCAATGCTGCAGATGTAAACAATGCGGTAGCAGCAGCCAGAACTGCGTATGAAAAACAATGGAAAAAAACAGCTCCCAAAGAAAGAGCTAAATACATTTATCGCATTGCACGTTTGATTCAAGAGCATGCAAGAGAATTGGCTGTGATTGAAACATTGGATGGCGGAAAGCCAATTAGAGAGAGTAGAGATTTTGATGTACCAACTGCTGCCAATCATTTTTTTTATTATGCGGGATGGGCCGATAAACTCGACTATGCTTTTCCCAATAGAAACCCACAACCACTAGGTGTAGCAGGTCAAATCATTCCTTGGAATTTTCCTTTGCTGATGGCTGCCTGGAAAATAGCACCGGCTTTGGCTACAGGAAATACAGTGGTGTTAAAGCCTGCAGAAACCACCTCATTAACTGCATTAAAACTCGCAGAAATTATCCAAGAAGCTGATTTACCTCCCGGGGTTGTAAATATTATTACTGGTGCGGGCACTACTGGCGCTGCATTGGTCAATCATCCGGATATCAATAAAATCGCTTTCACCGGCTCTACAGAAGTTGGCAAAATGATTCAGAAAGCCATTGCCGGAACCAATAAAAAAGCAACACTTGAATTAGGTGGCAAAGCTGCCAACATTATTTTTGAAGATGCACCACTAGATCAAGCAGTAGAAGGAATCATCAATGGTATATTTTTTAATCAAGGTCATGTATGTTGTGCAGGATCTAGATTGCTTGTACAAGAGTCGGTCTATAAAATCGTATTGCAAAAACTAAAGGACAGAATGGAAACCTTGATCGTTGGCGATCCGATGGATAAAAACACGGATATTGGAGCCATCAATTCAAAACAACAACTCGATGTGATTAATAAGTATCTCAAAATTGGTCAGCAAGAAGGTGCTGAAATGTTTCAGATCAATTGTAACATTCCTAAAAAAGGATTTTTTTGTCGCCCAACTATTTTTACCAATGTGGCACAATCCAATCGCATTGCACAAGAAGAAATATTTGGTCCCGTCTTAGCCATACAAACTTTCAGAACAGAAGATGAGGCAATTGAAAAAGCCAACAATACCCCATTTGGACTTTCGGCTGGCGTATGGACAAACAAAGGATCTAAAATGTTCAACATGACCTCTAAATTAAAAGCAGGCGTTATTTGGGCAAATACATACAATAAATTTGATCCAGTTTCACCATTTGGCGGGTATAAGGAAAGTGGCTTCGGAAGAGAAGGTGGATTGCATGGATTAGGGGCATACTTAAAGGTTTAAAAAGTTGAGTAGGTTCAAAATGTTCAAAGAGTTTAAACCCGAACAAAGAACGCCAAACACCAAACACCAAACAACAAAAATTATGTCAACAAAAAGACTCTCTGTCCTCAAAACATACAAAATCTACATCGGCGGACAATTTCCCAGAACTGAATCGGGGAGATATTATACGGCGTCTAACCCTAAAGGTGAGCATTTGGCAAATATGTGCATGTGTTCGCGAAAAGATGTAAGAGATGCCATCGTTGCTGCCCG
>CAIQHJ010000015.1 GCA_903871575.1 uncultured Bacteroidota bacterium | reverse complement strand
TTATCGAAGTTGAATTGTTGAGCGGGTCGAGTAATGTGACAATAGAGATAATCGGGTTTTTTTACTTTTACCACATATCCCACATCAGCCAAAGGAACGTTGCAGCCCAAATAGTAAACTTGAACGCCTCTGCTTTTCAACAAATAATACATAAACAATAAACCAAGTTCGTGATATTCTGATTCTGGTAAGAACAACAAAATGGATTTGTCAGACTTTAGCGGAGTGGAAATGCCTTCAATTCCAACAATTAACTTTTGGCGGATGATATTGGTTACCAAATGTTCTTGTGCAGGATTGATGTGATTGGTCACCCACAACACGCCAATTTTTTCTAAATAACTGAAAATGATTTGAATGATGGTTTTTTCAATGCCTTTTGAGTGGATTTGTTCATCTAAGGTAGCTTCAAATTCTGCTGTATTCAATTCCACCATGTTTTTCACCAATTCGTTTACAACACGCTCTTGTTGCGCTTCTTGGTGATTGAGACTCATTACTTTCTCTCTCATTTCAACATCACTCATCCTATCGATGTGAGAAATTTTATACCCATATTTATTTAAGAGCGATACATTGAGAATGGTTTTTAATTCTTCATTGGAGTAGTATCGAATATTGGTAAAGGTTCTGTTGGGTTTCAAAAATTGATACCGTTGTTCCCAGATTCTGAGGGTATGGGCCTTAATACCCGACAAATTTTCTAAGTCTTTAATGGTAAATGCGTTCATGAGCGTTCAATTTGTTATAATACACTTCAAATTAAAAATTGTTCAAATTGTACATACCAAAATACATTCATTAAAAACAAAAGCCCCGGATTTCTCCGAGGCCTTTGTGGTGTTTGTTATATAGATTAATTAAAACTTAATTACCCTAACTGTTTTTATTACACCTGCTTGATTCAATTCAACCATGTATGAACCTGCTCTTAATTCTGCTCCGAAATTGATGGTTTCGTTTGCAGTCATGTTCATGGTCTTAATCGTTCTTCCTTGAATGTCCATCACTTTTACTGCAATTGATCCGTTCGCGTTTGTTAACGCTTGCATATTAAAGCTAGTTGTTGATGGGTTAGGATAGATTTTCACCTTCATGTCGTTAGTTGACATAGCGCCTTTTGTTAGTGGGTTGTTGTTCGCCACCAAATCAGCAGCACATGCCGATAATTTCACTTTTGATGAACGTGCATAGCTCAAGCTACAGTTGTTTACTGATTGTACGTAAACATATCCATCGATTGATGCATTTGCAGCATACGATACAACAATACTAGTTGTTCCTTGTCCAGATACAATTGTTCCACCTACTGGTGCGTTCCATACCAATGATGTTGCTGTGCTTGGTAATGATCCAATTGTATAAGAATAAGTTCTGCTAGGACATGTAGTTAAGTTGATCACGTCAATAATTCCTGGTGTTGTAGCATTTAATGAAGTAACATTCATACTTCTTACGTTACTAGAACCACATCCATTGGTTGCAATTACAGAAACTGCTCCTGTAGTATAACCAGCTGGGAATTTAAATGAAATACTCGTTGTTCCTTGTCCTGTTACATTTGTAGCTCCTACTGGAATGGTCCATGTGTAAGATGCTGCATTATTTACAGCGCTAATGCTATAAGTAGCAACTCCACCTGTTGAACCTGCATACTCACATGCATTTCTAGGTCCGCTGATTAATCCTGGTGTTGATGGATTTACTCTAGTGATGGTAATTGTTCTTGCATTAACTGAAGTTCCGCAATCATTTACTGCATATACAGACAAGATGCTTGTAGTGAAGTTGCTCGCAAATGTAATGCTCACTGCTGTATCGTTAGCTCCATTATATAAATTAGTCAATGTAGCTGATGTAGCAGGCGCTCCACTTGTCAACAATTCCCAAACATAAGATTGTGTTGATGCTACCTTGTTGATTTTGTAAACAACCGCTGTACTTGTTCCGATGCTCGGGCAAACATTGGTTGTTGATGGTGTAATTACAGATGGCGTAGTTGGTTTGGTTGCTGTTAAGTAGAAAACTTTTACAGCTCCATTACCACATGGACTAACTGCATTTACTCTTACTTGTTTGTTTGGTGATCCTGGAGAAATGAAATCACTTGTGAAAGAAACCGTGATGGTATTTGTTCCTTGACCACTTACCAAGTTAACGTATGGAGGTACAACCCAATTGTATGATGATGCGCCGCTTACAGGTGCAACAGTATAAGTTGTTGTAGATGCACTTCCTACAAATGGACATACATTTGATGTTCCAGTTACCGCGCCCAATGAAGGTACTGAACCGCTGTAGATAGTTAAACGTAGGATCTTTGTTGCACAACCAGATGTTACAAAAGTATCTACTGTACTTGCAGTATATGTTTGACCATTTGCAGACCATACATAACTGTTACATGCAGACGCAGTTGTTACCACAGGTGCTGTAGTATCTGTTACAATCACCACTTGTGTTGCTGTATTTGTATTGCCACTCGCATCCGTTACTGTCCACAATACATTTGTAGTTCCAATTGGGAAGGTTGCTGGTGCATTGTTGGTAACACTTGCTACTGAACAATTATCGCCTGTTGCTGGTGTACCCAAAGCAACTGTAGTGTTACAACCTGTTGCAATTACTCTAACAGTATCGTTAGCTGTAGCTGCGGTGTTGCTCACCGATGATGGGATAAACGCTGCCAATAATTGACCATGCTCTACTACTTCTGTAGACAATCCTGTTGTTGAATGCGACTGATCTACCAAAATATGCCAGCCCGCTCCTAAGATATCAGACATGTCAATCATACCTGATG
>CAIQHJ010000014.1 GCA_903871575.1 uncultured Bacteroidota bacterium | reverse complement strand
GTGGCACTTGCACGCAAGCTCCATTTGCTATGTGTAGTAGGCGTAGTGAAACCTTCCATTCCTCTTTCAACTATGATACCTTGTATTTCTCCTGCATCGTTTTTTGCCCAAACTACAGCCACTTGAGAGAAAGGTGCATTGCTGATCCACATTTTAGCGCCATTCAATATTACATGATCGCCTGCATCTTTAAAGTTGGTCAACATACCAGCTGGATCAGAACCATGATCAGGTTCTGTCAATCCAAAACAACCCAGCCATTCACCACTTGCTAGTTTAGGTAGATATTTATGTCGTTGTGCTTCGCTGCCATATTGATAAATGGGAAACATTACCAAGCTACCTTGTACAGATGCTGTTGAACGAACACCACTATCGCCGCGTTCTAATTCTTGCATCATCAATCCGTAGGAAATGTAATCCAAACCACCACCGCCATATTGCTCTGGAACGGTTGGACCAAAACATCCCAACTCGCCCAATTGTTGTACAATTTGCTGAGGGAACTCGGCGCGTTGTGCATAGTCTTCGATGATGGGAGAGATTTCTTTTTTTACGTAATTGCGTACAGTTTCGCGAATTAATTTATGCTCTTCTGTTAGCAACTCATCTACGCCAAAATAATCAGGAGATTGAAAGTTATCGGTTTTTGCAGCCATGGTATATATAATTTTTCTCCGCAAATATACACGTCATTTCTGGCTAATGATAGCTTTTTCCATAGAATTCTGCTGATTTCTATGGTGTTCAACATATCAATAAATTAAACTAATTTTATTCAACAAGTCGAAGTGAAAATCATACGAAATGCAAAGGATTTTATTTATTATCGGTTTTTTAATTTTTTTAAACAGTTGTAAGAAGTCGAATCTTCCCTCCAATCCGAATCCATCTGTTGAATCCTATTATTTTCCTCCATTAACGGGAGGTTTCTGGGAAACCAAAGCAGCCAGTTCATTGGATTGGGATACTGCAAAATTGAACGCTGCATTCGACTATGCAGGAACAAAAAATACCTACGGTTTAATTGTTTTGCAAAATGGAAAAATTGTAAAAGAAAAATATTGGAACAATTGGAATTTAAACACGCGCTATTACATTGCTTCGGCGGGCAAATCAGTTGTTGCTTTTTTAATGGGCATCGCACAACAAGATGGGTTGTTAAACATCAATGATAAGACTTCACAATATCTTGGTAATGGTTGGACGAGCCTTCCGTTGGCAAAAGAAAATCTCATCACTTTAAAAAATAACCTCACCATGACAACCGGATTGAATGATGCGGTTGCAGATCCCGATTGTGAAGATCCTGCTTGTCTTACATATGTGGCAGATGCGGGCAGCAGATGGGCTTATCACAATGCGCCATATCGTTTACTCCAAACCGTTATTGAAAACACAAGTGCTCAAACATTTAATCAATATTGTAAACAACAATTGTATGATAAAATTGGTATGCCCAATGCTTTCTGGTACAACAATGTGATGTGGTGTACAACAAGAGAAGCTGCAAGATTTGGTTCATTGATTTTGAATAAAGGAAAATGGGATAACAATACATTACTCAGCGATTCATCATATTTTCAATCGATGGTCAACAGTTCACAAAATTTGAATAAATCATACGGATATCTCTGGTGGTTAAATGGAAAAGAATCATTTATGGCACCCACTTCTCAAATTGTATTTCCGGTTTCAATGGCCCCTGATGCACCTATAGATATGATTATGGCTTTAGGAAAAGAAGACAAGAAAATTTATGTGGTACCTTCTTTAAATATGGTGGTGGTAAGATTGGGAGATTCTGCAGGAAATGTTACTTTAGGTCCTTCAAGTTTTGATAATGAATTTTGGCTGAGGATGAAAGAGGCGATTGGGTATTGATAAGCTGGATAGGCTAGATAAGCTGGATAAAGCTAGATAAGCTAGATAAGCTGGATAAAGCTAGATAGGCTGGATACAAGATAGTTTCAACGTTTAATAAGTTCAATAGGTTCAACAGGTTGTTTTTGAATAAACACTAACATTTTGAACATGTTAAACCGCTGAAACCTTTTGAACAAAACAATAAACAACAAACACCATGACTTACCATTATCTAGCCCTTGGCGATAGTTACACAATAGGAGAGCAGGTGCCATTGCACGAAAGCTTCCCTTATCAAACAATACAATTGTTGCGTAAAGAATTTGCTGGGAAACACAAATTTCTTGCTCCTGAAATTGTGGCCAAAACAGGTTGGACAACAGATGAATTGTTGCGTCAAATGTCTGAAACCGTATTTTTACCAAAATATGATTTTGTGAGTTTGCTGATTGGCGTGAACAATCAATATCGTGGCAGATCCGTCGAAAATTATAAAGAAGAATTCAAACATTTATTACAGCAAGCGATCGAATTTGCCGGTGGTATTTCAAATCATGTTTTTGTAATTAGCATACCTGATTGGGGCGTAACGCCTTTTGCGGCGGAAAGAGACATCCAAAAAATAGCACAGGAAATAGATGAGTATAACAATGCATGCGAGGAAATTGCTTTAGCACATCACTGTCATTTTATAGATATCACCAATTCGCAAAGAGCCGATAGTCATTTGGAAGAATTTATTGCAGAAGACAAGTTGCATCCTTCGGGAAAAGAGTATGCTAAATGGGCTGGAAGGTTGTTTGAGGGGGTAGTGTTTAAATGTTTGTAGTTTGT
>CAIQHJ010000013.1 GCA_903871575.1 uncultured Bacteroidota bacterium | reverse complement strand
ATAACATCAACTTTTTCATAATAATCCGTTTCTCGGCAAAGTAAAATAAAAAACCCCGCGTTTGTGTGCGGGGCTGAATATTTTTACAAAGCTTTTTATTTTCCGGTGTCAGCAGGCATGGTAGCTGTATTGGCTGGTGCTGGTGTAGCAGCTTTCTGAGGAACTGATGTAGAAATGTTGTTGATCAAATCATTTCCCGTATTCGCACCTTCTTTTGGAATGAAAGCTGGAGATACCATGCACAATATGCCAACTACTGCGGCAAAAATCCATGTGCCTTTTTCCAATACATCGGTTGTTTGCTTAACACCCATGAGTTGATTGCCAACACCACCAAATGTTCCAGACAAACCACCGCCTTTTGGATTTTGAATCAATACGATCAAACCAAGAATGATAGAGGCGATAATTATCAAAATGCCGAATAATACTAACATGTTATTTCTATTTTAATTGTTCAATTTTGGCTGCAAAGTAAACACTTTTAGCAGGATAAAGCAAACTTAATTTTTCTAAAATTTCATTGGCCTTGTCTATTTTGCCCTGTTTAAGGTAAACTTCAGCCATGGTTTCGGTGATAACCTCAGATTCTATATTACTTTTTTCGGCGAGCTTCTCTACTACGTTGTCTACCGTAAACTGCTCTGGTAGCTTGTTTCCATTGTTCTTTTTCATCACTTTGAGCCACTCGGTAAAGCTTTTTAACTGCTTACCCAATTTGTCGTTGGCTTGAACTGCCTCACTAAGTTTGATGCCTTGAGATGCAAAATAATCAGATGCAAACAAGGGCTCAAATAACAATTCTTCTGCTTTTTGTTGATTTTCTATAGGGCTTGCCAATTGACGGGTAAGTAGTTTTTCTTCCACCAGTTCGGTGTTTGCTACTGAAACTTCAACCAACATCGGCTTCTCTTTCTGCATAGGATTGTCTTCATGATGCAGTTGAAGATTTAATAAATAAGCATTGTTGTAATGTATAGCTGTTTTCGCAGCAACAGCGGCATAACTTGCATGACCAATACCCGTTTCCTTTAGCAGAAAAAAATATGCTGGTCCAAAATAAGGGAATTGCTGTGTTACATCTTGTAAATGAACCGCGTTGCCAGCGTCCCAACTGCTTCTTTGGAAAAGGGATTTAAATATTTGCTGATGCTGCATGTTTCAAAGCTAATTTAATTATTGTCAAAAGTCAAATTACCAATTAGAAAATATTTTATTGAAAATTTCATCCACTATATTTTTTACCATGTCGCTATTGAGGGCATTTTCAGCCTCAGATAAACTCTTATTGGCATCATAATCAAAAGTTCTAACTACATCGGCTTCTATGTTCTTTTTATCATCTAAATGGTTCACAAATGAAAGATGTACCCCAACAGTTAAACGGTTTCCACTGGAATTGTTTCCCGAAACACTAATGGTACTTGCATAATATTGCGAAACATACCCGCTAATGTCGTAATGTGCATCATCTGCATTGGTTTGTTGCAATCGGGTTGTATTGATGATTTTTTGTTTTAACTTCTCTGTAATCTGCGGGCTCAATTGAGAATTGATATACTGCGCTTTATTTTCAAAATAATTGACCCTAAATGTTTTCACATCTGTAGGGATGGGAGAGGTGTCTTCAAAAGAATATTTGCAAGTGGCAAAGCAAAACAAGCAGATGATGCAAATGCCTATTAAATAAGAAATGGTATTTTTTGTCATGCGGAATCTTTTCTAAAGATGTTCAATATCGTATTCTTTTAACTTTCGGTATAAGGTTCTTTCACTAATGCCCAAATCCATTGAAGCATCTCTTCTTCTTCCCCTGTGTTTTTTCAATGCTTTGATGATTAGTTCTTTTTCTTTATCAACAATGCTCAATGATTCTTCCACTTCTTCATGAGGCTGAATGGTTGGATTGCTATTGTTGTGAATCAATACCGCCGCATTGTTAATGGGGTAGTTATTGGAATGGATATTGAGTTCTTTCGCTGCATTGCTGTTGTTGTCATCTGATGAAAAAACAGGTACATGGCTTGAAAGGCCTGGATTTTGCATCATGTCAAAAACCATTTTTTTCAACTCATTTACATCCTTCTTCATGTCGAAAAACAACTTGTATAATATTTCTCTTTCGTTGGCAAACTCCGCTTGACTAACTGTTCCGGGGCCGCCGCTCAAAGCTGGTAAGCGAGAATATGTGTGCTCGGGCAGGAAGTTTTTTATTTGCTCTCCATCAATATTTTTATCCTTACTCAAAACTGAGATTTGTTCTGCAATATTTTTCAGTTCTCTGATATTACCTGGCCATGTATAATTAATTAAAATCTGCTTGGCATCATCATTCAACTGCACGGGTACCACTTTATAGCGTTCTGCAAAATCAGTGGTAAACTTTCTGAACAATAGTAAAATATCTTCTTGTCTGTCTCTCAGCGCTGGAACCCTTATGGGTACTGTGTTTAAGCGATAATACAAATCTTCTCTGAACCGGCCTTTTTGGGTAAATTCGAGCAATTCTTTATTGGTTGCTGCAATCACGCGAACATCCGTTTTCTGTACTTTGCTACTGCCCACTCGAATGTATTCTCCGGTTTCGAGTACGCGCAACAAACGAGCTTGAGTGCCCAACGGCATTTCTCCAATCTCATCTAAAAAAATAGTGCCACCATTCACCGTTTCGAAATATCCTTTTCTACTGTCTACCGCCCCGGTAAATGAGCCTTTTTCATGACCAAACAATTCAGAGTCTATCGTGCCCTCTGGAATGGCGCCGCAATTGACTGCAATAAATGGATTGTGTTTTCTGGCAGATAAAGAATGGATAATTTGGGAGAATACTTCCTTACCCACACCACTCTCTCCATTAATCAACACACTCAAATCGGTATTGGCCACTTGAATTGCTACATTCAAAGCATGATTCAACCCAATCGAATTGCCAATAATATTAAACCTGTTTTTTATTGATTGCTGATCCATTGTATAAATTTATGCTACTGGTTTTCCAATTAGTGTCCCAGCGGTACATTCGTGAATATAAACCCGCACATATTCGCCTGTATGATATTGTTGTTTTGGAAAAACCACCACTTTGTTTTGGTCATTTCTGCCATAAAACTCCTGGTCGTTTTTCTTTGAAATGCCCTCAATCAAAACATTAAATGTTTTACCTACATCTCTTTGCATCGATTCGAGAGAATGCAATCGATGCAAATCTACCAATTCCTGCAGCCTTCTTTTCTTTGTAGATAATGGTACATCATCCTCAAACCTTCTAGCAGCCAACGTTCCAGGGCGTTCGGAATAAAAATACATGTAAGCCAAATCATACTTGCAATATGCCATCAGCGACAATGATGCTTGATGATCTTCCTCGGTTTCTGTACAAAATCCAGCAATTAAATCTGTTGAAATACCACAGTCGGGCAAGATTTCTCTTATCCGATTTACCTTGGCAATATACCATTCTCTACTATACGTGCGGTTCATCATTTGCAATAACCGGGTACTGCCGCTTTGAACGGGCAGGTGAATATAATTGCAAATGTTTTCATACTTTTTCATGGTGAAAAGCACCTCGTCTGTAATGTCTTTGGGATGTGAAGTTGAAAATCGAACGCGCAACAATGGAGAAATCAACGCTACTTTTTCTAGCAACATAGCAAAACTTACATTGGCTTTGGCATCCTCATCTCTCCAATAATAGCTATCTACATTTTGACCCAATAATGTAACCTCTCGGTAACCATTTTTGAAAAGCCCCTCCGCTTCGAGTACAATACTCTCGGCACTCCGGCTTCGTTCCCTACCACGTGTAAATGGTACTACACAAAACGAACACATGTTGTTGCAACCCCTCATGATGCTCACAAATGCGTTGATGCCATTGCTGTTCAATCGAATGGGCGATATGTCTGCATAAGTTTCATCTCTGCTCAACAACACATTCACCGCTTTTTGTCCGGTTTCTGCATCGGCCAATAATTGCGGCAAAGTTCTGTATGCATCTGGCCCAACGACTATATCTACCAACTTCTCTTCCTCCAATAAATTGCCCTTCAAACGTTCTGCCATACAGCCTAAAATGCCAATAATTAAACCAGGTTTTTGTTTTTTCAACTGCTTAAATTCAGTTAAGCGTTTTCTGATTTTTTCTTCTGCTTTTTCTCGAATAGAACAAGTATTGATTAAGATGATATCGGCCGCTGCACATTCGTTTGTTGCACCAATTTGATGTTCAGAAAGAATGGAAGCAACCACTTCACTGTCTGCAAAATTCATGGCGCAACCATAACTCTCTATGTAAAAATGCTTTTCATACAACACATCTGTTGTCAAAGGCGCAAAAGCTTCTCCTTGTCTCGACTCGTCATGATACTGATTTGAAATCATTTCCTGCATTGAAAGCTAATTTTAAGTGGCAAAGATAGAAATTAAACGGAGACTTCTGACAGGATGTCAGCGAAATTCTAGGAAAGGAATAAGGAATTAAATTAGAAACAGAAACTCCTTACATTTGCGGTATGACAATAGAGCAATTAAAAGTTATGAGAGACCGTGTGTTGGTTTTGAGGAGGTTTCTTTGACTACGATAACAGGACAAACAAGATAAATAACGATAAGCAACTCACGCTTTCAGCTGGTTTTTGGGATGATAATGCCCGCGCCACAGCAATTCTAAAAGACATCAAAAACAACGAGTATTGGGTAAGTATGTATGAAATGGTATCTACTGCTGTAGAAGACTTTGCTATTTTATTTGAATTTTGGAAGGAAGGGGAAGCGGCAGAGCAAGAAGTAAAAGACGCTTTTGACAAGGCCAACGATCACATGGAAGCAGCAGAATTTAAAAGTACATTGAATGATCCTGTGGATGCATTGCCAGCGGTATTGCAAATCAATAGTGGTGCAGGCGGAACAGAAAGCCAGGATTGGGCCGAGATGTTGGCAAGGATGTACCGCATGTATGGCGAGAAGCAAGGATGGAGCGTGTCGGAATTGGATTGGCAATGGGGTGATGGCGCGGGGATAAAAACTTGTACCTTTCAATTTGATGGCCCGTTTTCATATGGATTTCTAAAGGCAGAAAGTGGGGTGCATCGACTTGTGCGCATATCTCCATTTGACAGCAATGCCAGAAGGCATACGTCATTTGCCAGCGTTTATGTATATCCGTTAATCGACGACACCATAGAAATAGAAGTGAATCCAGCAGATGTAGAATGGGCATTCTTTAGAAGTGGCGGCAGTGGCGGACAGAATGTAAATAAAGTGGAAACGGCCGTTCGGTTGACACATAAACCAAGTGGCATTATTGTCGAATGCCAACAAGCCCGAACCCAAGGAGAAAATAGAGAAAAGGCCATGGCCATGCTCAAGAGTAGATTGTATGAAGAAGAAATGAGAAAGCGACAAGCTTTGATCGACTCTAAAAATGCATCTAAGAAAAAAATAGAATGGGGGTCTCAAATTCGTTCCTATGTATTTCATCCCTATAAAATGATCAAAGACCATCGCACAGATTTTGAAGTGGGGAATGTTGGTCCTGTAATGGATGGAGAAATTGACGGATTCATCAAGGCATTTTTGATGATGGAGAAAGAAACAGAATAAATTATTTTTGTGCGGATTTAATCTGTTATTCTATTTACATTTATATCATAAAAACCACAACTTATGCAATACGGCGACTTTTACTTTCCGCTTCCATCAAATGAACCTGTACTCAACTATGCACCAGGAAGTGCAGAAAGAGCAGCATTGAAAAAAGCTATTAAAGAAATGAAATCTCAAAAGATAGATGTACCCATGTATATCGGTTCGGAAGAGATTCGTACAGATAAAAAGATGGCTATGCATCCACCACACGAACACAAGCATGTGTTGGGGCATTTTCATGTGGGCGACGCCAAGCATGTTACCAAAGCAATCAACGCAGCACTTAAAGCAAAAGAAAAATGGGCAAACCTCAATTGGGAAAACAGAGCCAATATTTTTCTGAAAGCCGCTGATTTACTCGCTACAAAATATCGCGCAGCTATCAATGCAGCAACTATGCTTGGACAAAGTAAAAATGTATATCAAGCAGAAATTGATGCGTCTTGTGAATTGATTGATTTCTTAAGATTCAATGTACATTTCTTAAGTGATATTTATCGCCAACAGCCCGTAAGCGCTCCAGGCATCAACAATAGAGTAGAATATAGACCACTAGAAGGTTTCGTATTTGCCTTAACGCCATTTAATTTCACGGCCATTGGCGGGAATTTGCCAACAAGCGTAGCGATGTGTGGGAATGTAGTGGTTTGGAAATGTGCCGATAAGCAAGCTTACAGCGCCCAATTGTTTATGAAAATTTTGAAAGAAGCTGGATTGCCAGATGGCGTAATTAATTTGGTTTTTGTTGATGGACCAACGATTGGAGAAGTGGTGTTTAATCATCCCGATTTTGCTGGCATACACTTTACCGGTAGTACAGCTGTGTTTAATACGATATGGGGGATGATTGGAAACAACATCAATAAATATAAAACCTATCCGCGCATCGTAGGAGAAACCGGCGGTAAAGACTTCGTGATTGCGCACAAATCGGCCGATCCAGATATTGTTGCAACTGCGTTGGCAAGAGGAGCATTCGAATATCAAGGGCAAAAATGCTCCGCTGCATCAAGAGCGTACATACCATCAAACATAGCCGCTACCATAAAGAAAAAACTCATCGAAGCGGTGAAGTCAATGAAAATGGGCACTACAGAAGATTTTTCCAATTTTATCAATGCTGTAATTGACGAAAAAAGTTTCGATAAACTTGAGCAGTATATCAAGCAAGCAAAAAAGAAAGACCATCCTACCAAAATTTGGGTTGGTGGTAAATGCGATAAATCTGTTGGATATTTTATCGAACCAACCATTATTGAAACCACAGATCCAAGGTACGTAACCATGTGTCAGGAGTTGTTTGGTCCGGTATTGACCATTTATGTGTACGATGAAAACAAGTTTGAAGAAACATTGAAACTGGTAGACACAACTTCCAATTATGCATTAACAGGCGCTGTTATTGCACAAGATAGACATGCGGTAGAATTGGCAACCTCGAAGCTGAGGAATGCAGCTGGAAATTTTTACATCAACGATAAGCCAACTGGAGCAGTGGTTGGACAGCAACCTTTTGGAGGGGCCAGGGCTAGTGGCACCAACGACAAAGCAGGATCCTTTTTGAATTTATACCGTTGGTTGAGTGCAAGAACCATCAAGGAAACATTTAATCCTCCTACACAATACGGTTATCCGTTTATGCAGGAGAAGTAGAAGTTATTTAATTGTTATCTGCTTTTTTTAGATATTTTTTTAAGAGAACTAGGTTACTTTGCAATGTATTTGGGTATTAATGAGCAATTCAATATAAAGACATGACAAAAAAAGTACAATTTAAATTATCATCAAATAATGTGGCTGGTGCCACGAGTGGAATATTGGTTGGCGAATTTAATGGTTGGGATATCAACAAGGGTATTGCGATGCAAAGATTGGAAGATGGCTCTATGGTGGCTGAAGTAGATTTGGCTGATGGGAAGGCATATGAATACAGATATTTATTGAATGATGGCAGATGGGTAAATGATGACAATGCCAAAAAGTTTGTTAGTGCATATGGCATGACCATTGAAAACTGCATTGTAGAAGTTGCCAAAGAAAAAAAGGATAAGGCAGTAAAAGCATCAGCTAAAAAGTCGGCAACTCCCAAAAAATCATCAGATAAAAACACAGCAGTTGCGGCAAAAACATTGGTTATTGAAGCAAAGCAAGATCTCACCAAAATTTTGGGAGTAAATGCAAAAGCGGCTCAGTTGTTTCAATCAGAAGGCGTAAAAACATATAAGGACTTAGGCGGCTGTACTATGAAACAAATATTGCTCATTTTGTCATCAGCCGATTTAGATAAAAAAGTAAAACATGCTACATCTTGGGCAAAGCAAGCAAAATTAGCGGCAGCCAACAAATGGGAAGAATTGGCAGCATATCAATCAGAATTAAAATCAACAAAATAATTAAACCCCTACTGAATCAAAAGTCCTCAAAATAAAGGGGACTTTTTTTATGCCATACATTTTACGAAATTGATTTAATTTAGCGTATGCAAATTTTACTTTCCACAGAACAACTACATTTAACCATCAAGCGACTTTCCCTGCAATTAATCGAAAATCAAGCAGATATGGCAGATGTGGTTTTTGTTGGTATACAACCAAGAGGTGTGCAAATTGGAAATCGGATCATGGAGGCTATCGCTGCATCAACAGGCGGTAACTCACCACAATATGGCTTGCTCGATATTACGTTTTACAGAGATGATATCAGAGAGGAGCTGCATGAAGCAAAGGAAACCACCATCACACAATCGATAGAAGGGAAAAAAGTTATTTTAATTGATGATGTACTTTATACCGGAAGAACTATCCGCGCAGCATTAGACGCATTACAAGATTTTGGAAGGCCACAAAAAGTTGAACTCTGTGTGTTGGTGAACAGAAGATTTAATAGAGAATTACCCATTCAGCCCGACTACTACGGAATTGCAATTGATACCAAACCCAATCAAAAAGTAAAAGTAGAATGGGATAGAGAAGAAGTGGTGATTTATTAAATTCATCCTTGTTTTTCTAAATAAAAATGTCCTTCTATTTCGATTTTGTTGCAATTTGCTATAACTTAGCACCTTAATGCAACTATCTACTAAACATTTATTAGGCATTAAGGATTTGCTCCCATCAGACATTTCACTTATTCTCTCAACAGCACAGCAATTTAAAGAGGTTTTACAAAGGCCCATTAAGAAAGTTCCATCACTAAGAGATGTAACCATTGTGAATTTATTTTACGAAAACTCAACAAGAACAAGAATTTCATTTGAGTTGGCGGAGAAACGACTCAGTGCAGATACGATCAATTTCGCAGCATCCTCATCTTCAGCAAAAAAAGGAGAAACCTTGCTCGATACGGTACACAATATATTGAGCATGAAGGTAGACATGGTGGTAATGCGACATAGTGCAAGTGGGGCACCTCATTTTTTATCACAACACTTACCCAATACGGCAATCGTTAATGCTGGCGATGGCATCAACGAACATCCCACACAAGCACTCTTAGATGCGTTCTCGATTGTTGAGAAAACTGGGTCGCTAGAAGGAAGAAAAGTTTTGCTAATTGGCGACATCATGCATTCGAGGGTTGCGCTAAGTAACATGTATTTACTCAAAAAAATGGGTGCCGAAGTAATGCTTTCTGGTCCGCCAACGCTAATTCCCAAATACGTACAGCAGGCATTTGATGTACAAGTAGAGTACAATCTAAAAAAAGCATTGAAATGGTGCGATGTGGCAAATGTGTTGAGAATTCAATTGGAGCGACAAAATCAAGTACTTTTCTCATCTTTAAGAGAATACAATTTGGCTTATGGGGTTACCCGAAAATTGCTCAATGAAGTAAACAAGGAAATCCTCATCATGCACCCAGGTCCCATCAATAGAGGCGTGGAAATTGACAGTGATGTTGCAGATAGCAACCAATCGGTAATTTTAAAGCAAGTAGAAAATGGCGTGGCCGTAAGAATGGCGGTATTGTATTTACTTTCTGGGAAAAAAGAATTAAGTCATTAAGCTGACCTCCAAGCTACTATAACAACATCATGAAAAGAATTGCATTATTTCCCGGAACATTCGATCCCATCACACTTGGACATACGGATATCATCAATAGGGCTTTGCCATTGTTCGACAAATTGTACATTGGCATTGGCAGAAACACCAATAAAAAGCCCATGTTTTCAGAAGAAGAAAGAATGAATTGGATCAAACTTATTTACGCGAATAATGAAAAAGTAGAAGTGGTTATATATGAAGGGTTAACCGTAGATTGCTGCAAAAAAATAGGCGCAAATTTTATATTGAGAGGTATTCGATATGTAAGTGATTTTGAGTACGAAAAGTCAATTGCCGACATGAACAGAAGCATCGCCAATCAAATTGAAACGGTGTTTTTAACTTGTCTTCCACAATACACATCTGTGGCATCCACCTTGGTGCGCGATGTATTAAAATATGGCGGCGATGTGTCAAATTTTTTACCTGATGCCGTCAATAAGGCGATTGCAGATAAAAACAACAACAGCAATTAAATAAAAGGCAAAACAGAACGCTTGTAGGTGTCAACGACGTCTTGAATGGCATCGAAAGTATTTTTACTGGCTACGTCTTCAAATTCAGCTAAAGAATACCATTTGATAGCGGTAATGTCTTCTTCCAATTGAGGATGAACTGCGCCGTTGAAGTTGGTTGTAAAGTAAAACCAGTGTGAGATTTTCAAAATTTGTAAGCCGCGTTCTTCATAAACATGATAAGTATCGGTAAGCTTGTGGTGTAATGTCAATTGATTTACACCAGTTTCTTCTTCAATTTCTCTTGCTGCACAAATTTCGGCAGTTTCATGTTGTTCCATTTTGCCCTTTGGCAAATCCCATTTACCTCTTCTAAAAATACACAACAATTCGTGTTGATGATTTGTAACGACACCTCCAGCAGCTTCAATAACCTGGAAGGCATCAGTGCATTTCGACAATAAAAATGCTTGGTCTGGGTTTATCAAAGCAAAGAATGTAGCACTTGATGCAGCGATTTGCTGAAGAGCTGCAGAAACTTCCGTAGTTGAAGTTGGAAACCAGTTTAGGGAAGGGGTAGACAAATTGAAATTGGTGAGTTCGTTTTCAGAACTGCATAGAAAAATCGTTT
>CAIQHJ010000012.1 GCA_903871575.1 uncultured Bacteroidota bacterium | reverse complement strand
GTAGAATGATGTCTGTTGTAAATGGCATATTTGATGTTAAGTGTAGAAAGATGAGATTTCTCGATGTTCAATTAACAAGGTAAATATATACGCAAATGCTCTACAAATCACTCGTACTTCATATTAGTGACACATAGCCAACCAGCGTGTTAAAAAATCGATTAATTAAAATTTTATTTGGGTAAATAAAAAATCCCCAAAGCAAGTTTGGGGAAAATGAAAATGTTATGTTGATATAGTCTACGATTTGAGCATGTCTATTATGTCCACTTTTGTATAAAATGCAGGATTGGGCTTGTTGTTGATTTTTCTATCCAACCAAATTTTAAAGGTAATGGGCAACATTGCTTTAATTTTTGACGATAGCGATTGGCTTTTTTTCTTTTCAACTTTGTTTTCTTCCCAAGCTGCCTGATAATCGGATTGCTGCGGTGTTTGTGTAAATAAGGTTTTCAATTCCATGCGTTGAGCCAACAATATCAGCATCACCGGTTTGTCGTTAATTAAGGTAACTCTTTTTCTCACCACATCTGGGTCAATTACACTCATCCAACTTGATGCAAACTTATCATCGTAATAATACATTTGGTTCACTTTAAACCCATTGTTGGGATGCAACACCCGGTAAAACAATTCTGGGCTAAACTGATAAAAGCCATGTCCAAAATTATTGTTGGATGGCGTTATGGAAATAAAATGACCGTTTTGCTGTATCATTTCCATGCAGTTTCGAATGGCTACAGGGAAATTAAAAATATGTTCGAGCGAACCACCGTCAATGACCAAAGTATATTGATTTTTATACTGCTCGGGTAATGGCGCATTGAAATCGTGTGTAAAGGTTGCTTGTTCGTAATCGGAAAAATCGAATGAATCTACTTTTTTTGCACCCAAATATTGTAGAATTTTTTCTGCATAACGATGCCTGTACATATTTTGCCAGGTTTCAACAGATTCAGTAAACCCAGATTCGTTTTTCATCACATCCACAAAATGCGCTTCAGGCATATTTAAACATTGTCTTCCTATCATGGCTGTATTAGAAAAATCTACACCCATTTTTTTTGCCAATAATAAAAAACGCAGGCTATTTTTATTGATTCCCATTGTTGATTGTTTAAAGTAAAATAGGACACAAATATATCAAATCAAAACAACGAAATAACTTGTTGGAGCATAATAAAATAAAATGAAAGCAATGATAAGAATAAGATAATATGGTGTTGAAAAAGCACAGCGTGTTCATCCAAAAAAAATCACATGCGTTGAACTGTATTTGATGCAATTGTTTTGGTAGGTTTGCGCAACATGTTGAAAAAATAAAAATCAAGAAAATGAAAAAGAAAATATTGTTGTTGGGTAGTGGCGAATTGGGCAAAGAATTGGTTATTTCGTTGCAAAGATTGGGGCAAACAATTATAGCAGTTGATCATTATGACAATGCGCCTGCTATGCAAGTGGCAGATGGATTTGAAGTGATAGATATGTTAGATGGTGCTGCATTGGAAGCGATTGTGGAGAAGCATCAACCCGATTTAATTGTGCCAGAAATTGAAGCCATCAGGACAGAGCGATTGTATGCATTTGAAGAGCGAGGCATTCAGGTGGTGCCCAGCGCCAAAGCGGCAAATTTTACCATGAACAGGAAATTGATTAGGGATTTGGCGAGTAAGGAGTTGGGATTGCGAACTGCGAAATATGCCTATGCTACTACGTTTGAGCAATTTTCTGCGGCTGTTAAACAAATTGGAATTCCATGCGTCATCAAGCCATTGATGTCATCTTCGGGTAAAGGTCAGTCTGTGTTGAAAGCGGAAAGTCAGCTGGCCACTGTTTGGGAATATGCAATAAACAATTCGAGGGGCGACATACAAGAAGTCATCATCGAGGAATTTATATCTTTTGAAACGGAAATCACTTTGCTAACGGTTACCCAAAAAAATGGAGATACGATGTTTTGTCCGGCCATTGGTCATCGACAGGCGCGTGGCGATTATCAGGAGAGTTGGCAACCCTGTTGGATAAAAGAGGCGCATTATGCAGAAGCTTGTGAAATGGCGAGAAAAGTTACGGCTGCTTTGACAGGAGCAGGTATATGGGGTGTGGAGTTTTTTCTTTCGGAGGAGGGTGTATACTTTTCCGAATTGAGTCCGAGGCCGCATGACACAGGGATGGTAACATTGGCAGGAACTCAAAATCTATCAGAGTTTGAATTGCATGCAAGAGCAATTTTAGGACTTCCCATTCCAACAATAACTTTGGAAAAAGCTGGCGTGAGTGCCGTTATTTTAGCAGATAAAGCATCGGCCGATTTTCAATTTGAAGGAATTGAAACCGTATTAGTAACTGCGCAAACAGATATCCGTTTGTTTGGCAAACCAACTACCCGACCTTACAGAAGAATGGGCGTTTTGTTGATGTATGACAGTATAGATGCCAACATGACCGAACTAAGAAAAAAAGCAAATACATTGAGCCAAGAAATAAAAATAAAATATTTGGATGATGTAGAAAACTAACAGATCATATACATCTGCAAATAAGCTTGCACGATATGTATCAAAACAAAGCCCAAGATTTTAAATCAAGATTTGTTGCTTTTTCTTTTTTTCTTTTGATCTTTTACTTTTAAGGTATAGCTGAAGTTTAAGCCCACAATGTGATAAAGCCTGTTGTAGGATTTCTTCCCATAATCTGGTCGGTGTATGTAAAACAAATCGAGTTTTGTCTTTGCGTTTACCTTGTATTTAAGGCCGATGGTGTTTCGCCAATTGTCGATAAAACTATTGCCGCCAATCTTCATAATTGGCTCCATGGAAGCATAAGCATCTAGTGATGTCGTGATGTCGTATTTGACTTGTGCACGCACTCTCCAAAATATTGAATTGTCTTTCACAACACCGGGTTCATAACTGTCCTGTACCCTGTTTTGCAATAAAACCCTTCCACCCAAATCCCATTTTTTATGTAATTTTTTAGTGGCTTCAATTCCAAATGTATACCGATGTGTAACACCATAATTAAAAGAAGCAATTCGGTATTCCCCTGTTAAAGCAAAGTGTTTGTTCAGTTTTTTTGTAAGTCCCAGCGAAACATATGTTCCGTAGAAACTACTTCTATTTTAATTCCGATAAGTTCTTCCAGTTAAAAAGCCATTACAATTTAATTATCGTTGATTTTTGATGGAGTGAAAAAATTAAGCAATCAATAACCCAAATGCTTATCCAGGCATATATCGTCTAGATCTAAAAATGTGTTATGTTTGATTTGGATGAATTAGATGCATTTCGGAGATAAAGGATTTAGCATTCATTAAAATTAACTAAACACTAAAATGAAAATAACAATAATCTTACTTGCGCTAGTCCTAATAGCTTTTACATTTGTCCAGGTTTTTTTTATACTTGCTC
>CAIQHJ010000011.1 GCA_903871575.1 uncultured Bacteroidota bacterium | reverse complement strand
TATAAATAATCCCAACGCATTTGATCAACCACCAATCCAACAACCAGTTTGGGTTGAGCAGGCGATGTAGCTGATGTATTGGATTTTTTCACTTGCGCATGGCTTGTGCTAAAAAAATGGAGGAAGACAACAAACAACAGTAAATTTTTAAACCGAATCATATGGAAAACATTTGAACAAAGATAATAGAAGAAGCAATCATTAAAACGATGCAATGCATGTTACGATAATGTTACTTCAATTAAAGGCAAAAGCTTATTTTTGCGACAATATTTTTTTACCCAAAAACATTATTTCGATGGATGTATTTGAAAAACTAGTAAAAGATGGAGGACCAATTGGTCAGCATATGGATCGTGCGCATGGATATTTCGCTTTTCCGAAATTGGATGGCGAGTTGGGCCCGCACATGCAATTTAGAGGGAAGGATATGATTGTGTGGAGTTTGAATAATTATTTAGGTTTAGTGAATCATCCAGAAATAAGGGAAGCAGATACAGCAGCCGCTGCAAAATATGGCATGGGAAATCCGATGGGCGCGAGGATGATGAGTGGCAATTCCATCAAACATGAAGAACTTGAAAAAGTAATCAGTGGGTTTGTGGGTAGAGAAGATACGATGCTGTTGAATTTTGGATATCAAGGCATCATGAGCTGTATTGATGCATTGGTAAATCGCAGAGATGTGATTGTGTATGATGCGGAGGCGCATGCTTGTATTGTTGATGGCGTTCGCCTGCATATGGGACATCGTTATGCGTTCAAACACAATGATGTAGAAGATTGTGAAAAGCAATTGCAAAGAGCTACAGATTTGGCTGCCAAAAACGGTGGTGGAATATTGTTGATTACAGAAGGTGTTTTTGGAATGGATGGAGAGCAGGGAATTTTAAAAGAAATTGTTGCTTTAAAAAAGAAATATGAATTCAGGATTTTAATTGATGATGCGCATGGTTTTGGCTATATGGGACCAACAGGAGCCGGTGCGGATGAGGCACAAGGTTGTCAGGATGAAATAGATTTATACTTCAGCACTTTTGTAAAAAGTATGGGCAGTATTGGCGCATTTATCAGCGGCCCCAAAGCGGTTATTAAATATTTACGCTACAATACCCGTTCTCAGATCTTTGCCAAAAGCTTACCCCTGTTGATTGTAGAAGGAATGCTGAAGCGGATGGAAATGACCATCAACATGCCAGAATTGAGAACAAAACTATGGGACAATGTTGCGCGTTTGCAATCAGGTTTGAAAGAAAGAGGTTTTGATATCGGCAATACCAATTCTCCAGTTACCCCAATTTACATGAAAGGCGATGTTCCAGAAGCAACACAGATGGTGATGGACTTAAGAGAGAATTATCACATTTTCTGCAGTATCGTAGTGTATCCTGTGATTCCAAAAGGAGACATTATTTATCGATTGATTCCTACAGCTGCGCATAGTTTTGAAGATATCGATGCTACTTTAAAAGCATTTGAAGAAACCAAGAAAAAATTGGATGCCGGTTTGTACAAAGCAGCAGATATTCCGGATATGGCGGAGGGTCTCTAATTTAGTTTAAGAGGCTTAAAAGGTTCAATAAGTTCAAGAGGTTTATTCCATTCGGGAAAACATTTTAAACTTATTGAACCTTTTGAACTTTTGTAACCCTCCGTAGGAAATACACCACTACTCCACTCCCCGCTACCACCAAAAACATGGTCATCACGGTTAGACCTGTTGCATAAAAAATAAACAACCACATCAAAATGGCCAGGATGACGGGCAAAGGATACAAAGGCATTTTGTATGGTAAATTTTGGGTGCCATTTTTCTTGCGCAACAGCATTACACCAATGGCTTGTCCTATAAATTGCACAATGATTCTCATGGCTAATATGCCGCTAATGATTTCCCCCATTCTGAACAATAAGCTAAATACGAAAGCAATTCCACACAATACTAACAGCGATACATAGGGGAAGTTTTTTGATGGATGCAATTTGGCGAATACTTTAAAAAATGCGCCATTGGCAGCTGCTGCATAAGGCACTCTTGAATAGCCCAGCAACACTGCAAATAAAGAAGCCAATGCCACCCATAAAATCATTACGGTTGCTACAATGGCAGCGGTTTTGCCATAGAGTCGCTCCATGTAAATGCTGATAACAAAATTATTGATACCGTTGTCTTGCCATGACTTTATCTCTTGCCAGGGAATAACGGAGCC
>CAIQHJ010000010.1 GCA_903871575.1 uncultured Bacteroidota bacterium | reverse complement strand
TCAGGAGCGATTAATATCATTTGATTTCAAACCTTATTTCTTGTACCAGTTGCTTATTGCCTTTTTGTTTTACAAACACTGTCGTTCGAAACACGCCGTTTTTGGTATGCAATGTACCAATACAATAGAAGGAGCCTACATTCTCACCTTTATGCAACAGCTCAAAATTGCGCACTTGATGCAATTGAAAAAAATCTCTCAAAACGGCTTCAGCCTGGGTTTTGCTATATGCATAATTGCTTTCTGGAAAACTCAATTCTACACGCTCGTCAAAAAATAAGGAAATGCGGCTTGAATTACCAGATTTTAATGACAATAAAACATCTTCCCATGCACTGTTTGTGGTGAATGAAACCAAAACAACAAAAGCAGAAATCAGTACGACGATCTTTTTCATTTGTATATTTTGTTTTGAATCAGTTATTTGAAAAATCTGAAGCAGCTATGTATAAACATGTATGACATAGCTTCAACTAATTAACCATTTATGAAACGACGGAGCGGCTAGAAAAATTGTGTATTCCGTCAAATTATCAGCTATATAAAAAGAAAAGCACAACCTTTACTTCCATTTATTTAGTTTTACATTTCAAAAAATAAAAAATGAACAATAGAAAAGTAGCGCTTGTTATCATGGATGGATGGGGATTGGGGAAAGTAAAAAAAAGTGATGCCATACAACATGCACATGTTCCATTTGTAACCTCGTTGTATCATCAATATCCCAATACTACATTAATTACCTGCGGTGAGGCGGTGGGTTTGCCAGATGGGCAGATGGGTAATAGTGAGGTGGGTCATCTAAACTTAGGAGCTGGCAGGGTTGTGTATCAAGAATTGCAACGCATCAATGTTGGTATCCGCGATAATAGTTTTCAGCAACATCCGAAGTTGTTGGCTGCAATTGAATACGCTGCCTCAAAGCAAAAAACATTGCATCTGATGGGTTTGGTTAGCGATGGTGGGGTGCATTCACACATCAATCATCTAAAAGCAATTTTGAGTACTTGTAAAGCACACAATCTCCAAAATGTACTGGTGCATGCATTCACCGATGGAAGAGATACCGATCCAAAATCGGGGATACAATTTATTGAAACGCTTCAACAACACATCGAACAATCTACCGGAAAACTTGCTACCATTACCGGTAGATATTATGCGATGGATAGAGATAAAAGATGGGAAAGAGTAAAGATTGCCTATGATGCAATGGTGAATGGAGTTGGTGAACATACCACAGACATGATAGCTGCAATGAAAAATGCATATGCGCATAACATAACCGACGAATTCATTAAGCCAATCATCAACGAAAGCATTGGAAAAACAACGATTGAAAATGGAGATGCGGTTATTTGTTTCAATTTTAGAACAGATAGGTGTCGTGAAATAACTGAAGTGCTAACGCAAATCGATATGCCAGATTTTGATATGCATACATTGGATTTACATTATACTACCATGACACAGTACGACCAAAATTTCAAAGCTGTACATGTGGTTTATGAGAATGATGATTTAAAAAATACACTCGGGGAGGTTTTATCTCAACATGGAAAAACCCAGCTCCGAATGGCTGAAACAGAAAAATACCCGCATGTAAGCTTCTTTTTCAGCGGTGGCAGAGAAACACCTTTTGAAGGCGAAAAAAGAATCATGGTTCCTTCTCCCAAAGTGGCTACCTACGACCTTCAACCAGAAATGAGCGCCATTGAACTAACCGAATCTGCATTAAAGGAATTAAAAGAAAACAAACCCGATTTTATTTGCTTAAACTTTGCCAACGCAGATATGGTTGGCCATACAGGCGTTTGGGAGGCAGTCATCAAAGCTGTGGAAACAGTTGACCAATGTGTTGAAAAAATTGTAAGCACTGCCATTGAAAACGGATACACCATTTTCTTAACCGCAGACCATGGAAATGCTGATTATGAAATTAACGAAGATGGCACACCCAATACTGCACATACCTTAAATCCGGTTCCACTTTTCATCATCGACAAAACCTGGAAAGGCAATATACATCCTGGAAAGCTGGGCGATATTGCTCCAACTATTTTACACATGATGGACCTTCCCATTCCAACAGAAATGAAAGGGGAAATTTTAATTCAATAATTTTTTTTAGATGAAGTCATTTTTAAAATTCTTTTTACTCCTAATCGTCATTGTTTTGGTTGGTGTTCAGTTCATTCCGAAGGCAGCTAAAAATCAATCAACTAAAATGGAAACCATGGCAATTGATCAGGTTCATCAGGTTCCACCATCAACAATTTCATTGTTGAAAAACAGTTGCTACGATTGCCATTCTAACAACACCCATTATCCTTGGTATGCTAACATTCAGCCTGTTGCTTGGTGGTTAAATGATCACATTGAAGAAGGCAAAGGCGAATTAAACTTTTCCGAATTTGGAAGCTACTCCTTAAGGCGTCAATACCATAAACTCGAAGAAATAAAAGAACAGATTGAAGAAGATGAAATGCCACTTGAGAGCTATACCATTATACACCAAAACGCGGTTTTATCTGACACAGACAAACAAGAAATCAACAATTGGGCATCCAATCTGATGGATAGTTTCCAACATGTTTATCCTGCTGACTCCATTCATAGAAAAAAATCAAAATAGACGTTGTTCATCCTCTAAATTTTTACATGAATTGAGCGGATTTTGACCTATATTTAATGTACTTTTTTAGTCTATGACAGAAGCGCAAATGCTGCAGGATAGTTTATTGAACAACAAAGCAGCACAAGAATTTTTATATCAAACATACAGTCCCAAAATGTTGGGAGTATGTTATCGCTATGCCAAAAACAGAATGGACGCAGAAGACATGTTGCAAGAAGGATTCATTAGAGTATTTGCTCAGCTTCATCAATTTAGAAATGAAGGATCATTGGAAGGATGGATTAGGCGTGTGATGGTGCACACCTGTATCAACCACCTTAAAAAAAATAAACGCTTCAACGAATTTGTTGACATTTCCAATGCGGCATATTTACACAGCAATGAGGATTTTATTCCAGCCATAATACAAGCCAAACAAATTGTAGAATGCATTCGCTCGTTGCCGGTTGGCTATAAAACGGTATTGAACTTATATGCCATTGAAGGTTATTCGCACAAAGAAATTGCGAGTATGCTTGAGATTGAAGAAGGAACCAGTAGAAGTCAGTATGCCAGAGCTAAGGGTATGCTAGAAAATCTCCTCATCAAAAAAGGAATCATTTCGTCACCAATTAAACAAAAAACAATTGGCAAAGCAACACATGGCTAATAAGCCAGTGTCCAATGAAATTTAATCATGGAGAACAACGCACCTGGAAATTTTGAACAATTTTTGAAAGAAGCAACAGCAGATTTTAAGTTGCGTCCTTCTATAAAATTGTGGAATAGCATTTATAACAATATGTATCCCGGCAGAAAATTGCCTTCTGTCACTACCATTATGTTGATGCTTATGCTCGTTATGTTCATGCAAAAAAAATCAACCCCTATCACATCATCAAATCATATTGCAACCGTTGTGTCTGTAAAACAAAATACAACGCTCAATGAAATAACTTTATCGCAGAACAAAGTTGATGGCAACTTTCTAAAAAATGAGGCAACAGCATTTGAAAACAAAACAAATGCCAGTCAAAAAAATATGATGCCGCAGCAATCCATTGCTGATAAAGATTTCTTACACATAGAAACAGAAAAAGCAACAGCGTTGGGTGAAATACAAATGACAACTTCGATTGCAATTGACCAAGCATCGAACATTATCAATGCACCACTTCGATTGAACGCTACTGTTAATTCAAATCAATACATAGCAAGTAGAAACAATCCGGTACAAGTTTCTACTCCTACAAAATCTAATAACGGTTATGCGTACCAGTTTTACGCCACACCTTCATTTGGTTATCGAAGCACCATTAGAAATACGGATCCTTTGGTGGCATTGAACAACACCGAGGGAATGAATGCCAACAGCAATGAAAATGCAAGTGCTTATTATACCGGTCCATCCTGGAATTTAGAAGCTGGTGGCGCTTTTTTAATGAACATCTCCAAATACATGCGGTTGAAAGCTGGTATGCAATTTAATTTTGCGCAATATGGCAACAGCACTGATGCAGAAAATCTAAAAGCAGCATCCAAATCAATCAACGACAATACCGGTTTACTCAATACCGAAAACAATACATTGCTCAATCAAAGAGCAGTTGAAAACAACAACCGTTCTTACCAAATATCATTACCCATTGGAACCGAATTTGAATTAACCGGAAACGACAATTTTCAATGGTTTGCCGGCGCCACTATACAACCCAGTTATTTGTTTGGTGGCAATAAAATCATGGTCACCAACGACATGAAAAACATTGTTGAAGACCCTTTTTTAGTGCGGAAGTGGAACATCAACACCAGCATTGAAACCTACCTGAGTTATAAATTAAAAAATGGGGCCGTCATCAATGCCGGTCCGCAATTCAGATATCAACTCTTATCCTCCTTCGATAAAAGTTATATTTACAGTGAGAAATTATATAATTTTGGAATCAAGTTGGGTGTTACGAAGAACTTCTAAGTTGAGTAGAATCCCTTTTAGCAACAAATCTATTGGACATGAAATGCCATCCACATTGAGGCAAACCATGTGACAAATAAAAACAACAAATCAGCTTACATGCAAATAAAAATCATCGCGATGGTAATGGTTGTTATATTGTCATCGTGCCAACATAAAAAAAACGAACCTACAACAACTGAAATTCCAGCAACAGATACTGCAACAGTTGCGCCTTCTTTTTTTCCGGTTACCGCATATTTGGAAGGTCAAATTGTAGAGATTAAAAATGCACATAAAAAAATAACCGCCTATCATACAGCAAATCAGCAAACAGATAGCATTTTGGTAGCTGCCAACCAAATGGATAGTATTTTTTCAGATTTCGTAATGCCGAATATTGACTCAACAACACTTGCTAGATATTTCAAGGAAACAAAATTTGAAGACCAAACCTTGAATGCCATTACCTTGAGTTATGATGCCAAAGAAATGTTACCAGATACAATACTTTGGCAACATTGGGACATCTACATTCAACCAGAAACAAACGAAGTAGAGCGCATATATTTGGTAAAGACGTTACCCAACAACACTACCCTTCAACTTACTTGGATACCGGGCAGCCTTTGTAAAAAAACCTATATTGCTGAAGGAGATGCCACACAAAAAATGATGGTCAGTGAAACAACCTATCAGTGGAAATAATTAACAATGACCAAAGAAACATTTGCAACCATATCGGCTAGCATTCCCACCCTACCGGGCATTTACAAATATTTTGATCAATCGGGCGAATTGATTTACGTAGGTAAAGCAAAGCACCTACGCAAGCGCGTGAGTAGTTATTTTAACAGTCAACTACCCAATCAAAAAACAATGGAGCTTGTTAAACGTATTCATCAAATAGAATACACCATTGTAGACAATGAAGCAGATGCATTTTTTTTAGAAAACAGTTTGATTAAAGAATACCTGCCACATTATAACATCAATTTAAAAGATGACAAATCTTACCCTTATGTAGTAATCAAAAATGAATCCTTTCCGAGGGTATTTTTTTCGCGAAAGAAATTAAAAGATGGGGCGCAATATTTTGGTCCTTATACATCCATTGCAAACGTGCGAGAAATGATGGATTTTATAAAGCTGTATTTTCCATTGCGTACCTGTAAGCTACATTTAAGTGCCGCCAATATTCAGAAGAAGAAATTCAAAGTATGTTTGGAATATCATTTGGGGAATTGCAAGGGACCATGTGAAGGGCTTCAAGATAAAACCGATTACGACGATGGTATTCAACAACTCATTGCTTTATTGAAAGGAAATTTGACGCCGTTGATGCTTCATTTAAAAACAGCAGTAAAAACACATGCCACCAATTTGGAGTTTGAAAAGGCTGCCATGATTCAACAGAAAATCGAAAGTTTGCAAGATTACAAAGCAAGGTCAACTGTGGTGAATACCAAAACAGGTACGATAGATGTTTTTAGCATTTTAGAGGAAGGGAATTTGGCTTACGTAAATTATTTAGCTGTTAACGACGGGAGTATTTATCGCACCAAAACCATTATGCTCGAAAAAAGATTGGATGAAAGTAAGGAAGATGTGATGTGTTTTGCAATTGCTCAGCTCCGAAACACATTCAACAGCGAAGCAAATGAAATCATCATTCCTTTTGACATCGCTTATCCCGATGAAAAACTCATCATCACGATTCCAAAACTTGGCGATAAAAAGAAATTGTTGGAGCTTTCTCAAAAAAATGTAAATTATTTTAAGAATGAACTGGCAGCAAAAAAAATGCTGCATGTAGAAGATAAAACTACTGAGGAAATCAATGGCATTTTAGAACAATTGCAAAACAGTTTGCAGCTGCATACCTTACCCGTGCACATAGAGTGTTTCGATAACTCAAATTTACACGGAACGAATGCGGTTGCTGCAATGGTATGTTTTAAACATGGCCTTCCCAGCAAAAAAGATTACAGACATTTTAATATCAAAACAGTAGAAGGTATTGATGATTTTGCTTCGATGAAAGAAGTGGTACATAGAAGATATGCAAGGTTAATCGCCGAGCAATCGCCCATTCCTTCTTTAATCATTATTGATGGTGGCAAAGGGCAATTGGGTGCAGCTATGGAAAGTATTCGCGCTTTGGATTTGGTTGGAAAAACAACGGTTGTAGGATTGGCAAAAAACAAGGAAGAAATATTTTTCCCTGGTGATGCAAATTCGATTGAACTACCATGGACGAGTGAAAGTTTGAAGTTGATCAGAAGAATACGAGATGAAGTGCATCGTTTTGGCATAACACATCATCGAAACAAAAGAAGCGCTGCAGCCATTCACACCGAATTGGAAAGCATTGTGGGAATTGGTCCATCTACTGCTGCGTTATTGTTAAAAACATTTAAATCTGTTAAAAAGATAAAAGAACAATCGTTGGCGTCAATTGAGCAATTGATTGGCAAACAAAAAGGAAAAATTGTTTTTGAAGCTTTACAAAAATAAAAAGCCCTTTCTTGCGAAAGGGCTTTTGGTATTAATTTGTTTAGGAAAAAATTAGTAAGACCACAAATCTTGTTCGTAAGTAAAGATTTTCTCTTTGATTGTTTCACCTTCGAATAAGCGATGCAATAAATGGTTTGGATTTTCTTTGTCATCCATACCTTTCACATCTTCAATTCTGATATCTCTTGGGTTGTCCATTGAGCTTTTGATGATTCTGCCAGAAAACATTCTGCTTTCAAACAATTCTTCCCAGCTCATTCTGCCGCCATAATTTTTACCGTTGTACACTTCATAGCTTGCAAAAATTGGTCTCATATCTGGATAGTAAACCCAAAACAAAGGTGTAAAACCAAGATCTAATCCAGTAGACGTTACGATTCTTTTAAGTGGTGCAATACCTAAGATTCTCCAGAATAATCTTGAGCTTTCTTTATCGAAAATAACTTCTTCTTTTACATGGAATTTGTAGAAAGAATCAAGGTTAACTTCGTTTCTCATTTTTTTGGTTCCGATGATGTTACCTAATGAGTCTTGAAGTGGAACATCGATTTCTTCACCCAATACTGCTTTGGCGATATCACCCATCGTCATTGGTGTAGTAAATCTATCATCCAACGCAGAGAAGGCGGTGATGCCTTTTGTGCTATCGGCAAGCGATTGTAATATGATAGAGATGAAGCGTTGATTACCATTGTCTGCATCAGCAGCATAAGAAAATGTTTGGTTGATTTTTTCTCTGGTATCAATTTCTCTCCAAATTCTGTGTCTATAAACCGCATCATCAGCACGTAGATGTTCGTAAGGCAAAGGTGTTCTGTCTCTTAATGCAGCAGTTTCTACAGCTTCATCTGGGCGAAGAGAAGGCTTCACTTGTTTAATAGGAAGACTATCTTTTGCTGGAGGCGCTGGAGGTGCTGCGATGGCAGCAGCTGCTGTATCTTCAGACGGTGCACTAGCCTGAATTTTGGCTTTTGTCTTTGGCTTCGTTGTTCTTTTGGTAGACTTTTTCTTTTGTGCTTCTGCCATGTTTGCAGCGCCACAAAATATTACAGCCAACAATAAAAACTTGAGCATCGTACTTTTCATGATATTTAGTTTTGTTTTTAATTTTTTTCTGGTGTGAAGCATGATCATCTTCAAATGAGCAAACGTCAAATTGAAGATTTTATTATTGCATCACACCAAAATCAAATTTTAGTATAGGGCAATAGATTTTCCTTCAATTGTTCTTGGACCATCTGGACCTTGAACTTTCACATTGTCAAAAGTGATAACAGAACCTGGTCCACATCTTTGAATTAAAGAAGCAAGTCCAGATAAGTTGTTACCGGTTAATGTTGCTGGAACAGGATTAGGGAAGTTAGCGCCAGAGAAATAAACCGTAGCACCTACGATGCTAAATCTTAAATCAAAGTCGAAATTTTCCAATTCTGCACGGCAATATTGTTGATTTTTAAATTCTACTGCTGGCATTCTCACTTTACCAGAACCCACTTTGAAGATTGGATCTGGAATTCTTTTCACTCTGAATTCAAAAGTGGTAGGTTTTTTATCTGCAACTACCGTAATGCTTGCTTTACCAATAGTGCTTACACGAACAGTTCTTACGGAACCTTGTCCAGTGATGGTACCATTAGACATTGAAACGGTTGTTTTATCCCAACCTGTAGGAGAACCAATGGTAACCGGGTTGTCTACGCCCATGTAAAATACATTCATTTTATCAGGCATAACCGCTGCTCCACCAGGAGTACCTACGGTGTACTTTACTTCGAAAGTTTTGGTTTCTTTTGTTCCATCAGGTTTGGTGTAGGTAACATTTACAGGCACTGATTTAGAACCTGAACCGCTTACTTTGAATTTTGAAGTTGCTCTGCCATCGTCGCCAATTGGCATTGATGCACCACCGATTGAAATTTGAGGAGCTGCTGCTTTACTATAAGCACCAACACCGGCATTGATTTCGATTTCTTCACCAGGCATCACGTAGTTAGAACTTTGTCCAACCAATGCAGCAAACTGATCGTATACAACTTTTACCGCACCAACTTGGTTGTGGCAATAGGTTACAATTTGATTTTCCGCATTCTTAACGTTGTTCTGGAACTTACTTAATAACGTAATCGCAGCAACCGTAGGCGTCATGTGGAAATAAGCAAATGTGAAATCTTTTTCTTTACCATCTTGTCCAACGGTTTTGTAGCTGGCATCAACTGGAAAGGTTTTTTCAAATTCTTTTCTGATTTCAGGATCGATACCTAACATATCTTCTCTGAATTTTTTCAACTTTGCTTCAAATTCAGGGCCTTTGTTTTTTCCACCTTTTTCGTTTCCGAAAAGGCGTGTAGCAGCTTCCAAGTCGTCTTTTTTGTATTCTTCAACTTGCTTGCCATCTACTTCTACCATTTTGGCTCCAGCTTCTGCTTTTAATTCTGTTTTTAATAGATTAATATAATCATCCATTGTAGCTGAAATTTTCTTTGCCTGTTCTGCTTTTGCATACCATGGCTTAGCTTTTTCAGCTGTCATTGGATCATTTAATTTGGCTTCCAAAGAAGTGTATAATGTTTGGTTAGCGGTTTTTAAGTTAGAGTTTGATGTAACTAAACTTTTGTCTACAACCTCGAATGCGTGTAAGATTTCTGATGAAACGTTCAATGCCAATAGCGCTGTAAGCACTAAGTACATGAGGTTGATCATCTTCTGCCGGGGCTCTGCGGGTAAAGCCATAACTTGTTAGATTAATAATTTTATAAATATTGTTTGGATAGTTTTATTATCAGTTAATCTAAAAGATTATCTGCCTTGCATTGCAGTTAACATGTTGCCATAAACTGAATTCAATTTGCTTAAATTACCAGCTAAAGCAGCAATTTGGTCTTTTACTTTAGTTGCATCTTCTACGCTGCTGGTCATTGCCTGACTAGCTTCAGCCAATTTACCATAGAAAGTGTTCAACGCTTTTAAGTGGTTGTTGCTTTCTTTCAATTCCAATTCGTAGATGGTATTTAATGAACCTAAGTTTTTGGTTAATACTTGTACTTGTTCGTGGAAACCTTTTGCACTTTCAGCAGCGTTGTTGAAAGAACCCATGGTTGTTGCACTTGCAGTGAATGCAGCAGACATTGAACCAATAGATGCAGTAGCTTCTTTAGTTTTTGCACCGAAATCGCTAGTAGATTTTACTACGTCGCTAACATCAGAAATTCCAGCAACAGTAGTGCCTAATTTTTGGAAACCTTCGCTTAATTTTTTCATGTTTGCAGGAGTGATGTCTGCATCTTTCAACATTTTATCCATTGCTTCCATTGGATTGATTGGCTTAGCTGCATGACTTGCACCAGCATGATCATCAATAATTGGAGCCTTGATGTACACAATACCATACATCGCGAAAATAGCAGCTTCAGAATACAATCCGATTTGAAGGAATAAATCCGCAATTGGCGTATGAAGAATTTTTTGTAGTGCACCGAAAATTACAACTGCGGCGGCAAGAGAAACGGCAACGTCCATCCATTTACTAAGTTTGGGATTGATTCTAACTGATGACATGTTTTTTTAATTTTAAGGTTTATTGTTTTGAAAGTTGGTTTTACAATTTTTATTAAAATAACCCATCAAGACTTTCCTTGGTGGGTTATTTTACAATAAGTTTATTTAGAAATTTGCTATAGGAGCTTGTTAAATTTTGTTATTTGCGTCTTGATGGTTGAGCTGGTAAATCCAAAACGCAACGGAATCCAACGTAAGATTTTGAAGTGTCTTGGTATTCGTATGCACGAGTACCACATTGTAGGAACATACCAACGTCTTTCCAACTACCACCACGAACAACTTTACGTTTCATTCTTGGAGGATCTGAATCTTTTGCATTCCAACGAATATCCGGATTCATATCATGTTGAAAATTGTATCCACCTTCGTAGTATAATGATGAAGTCCATTCTGCAACGTTTCCAGCCATGTTGTATAGACCAAAATCATTTGGCCAATAAGCATCAGCTCTTACAGTATAAAATCCACCATCTTCTGGATAATTTCCTCTGCCTGGTTTAAAGTTTGCAAGCAAGCAACCTTTTTTATTTCTTAAATAAGGACCGCCCCAAGGATAATGTGCTTGTGAACGACCACCTCTTGCTGCATATTCCCATTGTGCTTCTGTTGGAAGACGGAAATTAGATTCTGGTGCTCTTTTCTTCGACTCTAAAAATGAGTTCATGTAGTGTGTACGCCACTCGCAGAATGCAGTAGCTTGTTTCCAATTCACGCCAACAACTGGATAATTGCCATATGCTGGGTGACTATAGTATTTCTTAGCCATTGGCTCATTGTATGAGTAAGCAAAGTCTCTAACCCAACACAATGAATCTGGATAAACAGGCACTTTGGTTTTTAGAATGAAAGCAGAACGTGGAATGGTAACGTCTCTATTTTGAGCTGCTGCTTTGTAATCAAATATTTCTGATTGATAGACAATTTTATTGGCATCTAATTCTTTCTTACCAAAAATTCTATTGTCTGGTGTTACGATGATTGCGTCAATTTTTTCGATGACTGCTTTATCACCCCATTTGATGGTTGATGCTCTTTTCCAATCGATGTATTCATTACCATCTTGTCCTTGTTTTACGTAGCCCATCAATTTTGCACCTATTGAGTCTCTAACCCAATTGGTAAACTGACGATACTCGTTGTTGGTAATTTCAGTGGCGTCCATCCAAAAGCCACTAATGGATACAGATTTGTTTCTTGCGGTGTAGGTGTAATTGACATCTTCATCACTCGGACCCATGTGAAAGGTTCCAGAGTTGACATAAACCATTCCCGGAGGTCTGGTAGGTGTCCATCTTTCTGCTGGTGCAACACCGTGCAGTTGTCCGTCGTTCGGCAACGCGCTTCCGGTCTTGTTGTTTCCACCAAGCATACTACAGCTGCTTAGGTTTGTTAGGATAGCTCCAAAGGCTACAAGAGTTAATAACCGATTCATCATTTTTTGTACTTTGTGGGTGATGGCAAATGTAACAATTATTTTAATTCAAAATCAATTTGATCTTGCGCTTTTTTTACTGCAAAAATCAAACCTGTTTTCATAAACGACTAAATTATTTAATTATTGCTAATTGAAATGTTAAATTGTTTTGATTTTTTTTAACAACTTTTTAATAATGTTGATATCTTTTTCCGGCGCATAACATGTAGAATCCTTGCAAACATAGACCAGTGCTTGATTTCCGTATTGTTTGTGCATCAATAATGGATATTTTATTTCTGTTGCAGATGTTTGAAAAATTATACTTGGGAAATAAAAACTTAGCAAAGGATGTAGTTTTTCTTCATATTGTTCTCCAGTTATCACGACTTCAACTAGCCCTTGCTGTTGTTTTATTGCTACACTTGCCCATACACCAAATGAATGTGGGTGCTTTTTAACCACTGGCATTACTGTTTCGAGCATACGCTTTGAGTGATTAACCCATGTGTCATTCGAAAACAAGATTCCAAGTTTATGCAAATTATCAGCCATTACACTATTCCCTGATGGGATGGCCGCATCGTACATTTCTACTTTTCTCAAAATAATATCTGATTGCAGCTGATGTGTAAAATAAAACAATGCCCCTGATGCTTGTTGATAATTTGCTATGATGTTTTCCGTCAGTTGTTTTGCTGCATCAAGATAAGTTTGCTGCCCGGTAATTTCTTGCATACAAATCATTGCCTGCACCATATAAGCCATGTCATCTAAAAATGCCATTTGCTTGGCTAAACCATGCTGAGCAACATGATATACTTTATCCGAATTGATGAATGTGCTTTGCAAGTAATGAATTAATGCGATGGCTGCGTTTTTATATTCTTCATTTGACAATGCTGCAAATGCTTTACACAATGCTGTTAGATACAATGCATTCCAACCCAATATTATTTTGTCATCTGTTTGAGGCCTGATGCGCTTGTCTCTAGTGGCTAACAATGTTGCTGATGCTTTTGCAATAAGGCTTTCCACTTCTTGTGCTGACATGTGAAACTGCAATGCCAATTCATCAATTTCTTTTGATGCATGCAAGATGTTTGTATGTTCCCAATTGCCATTTGGCAGGATACCAAATCGCATACAAAACAATGCTGCGGATTCACCCAAAACGGATTCAATCTCCGATCTTTCCCATGTATAAAATTTCCCTTCTACCCCTTCGCTATCTGCATCTATCGCTGCATAATACCCACCTGTTGGAGATTTTAATTCTCGTTCACAAAACGCAATGGTATGTTCAATTCCTTTTTTTATTTGAGGATCCTGTGTTAGCTTATATGCATCACACATCACATCGATGAGCAATGCATTATCATACAACATTTTTTCAAAATGAGGTGCCAGCCAATAATCGTCTGTACTGTATCTACACATGCCTCCTCCCAATTGGTCGTAAATGCCGCCTGTTAATATTTTTTTTATGGACAAGTTTGCATGATGTGTAACCTGTTCTTCTTCATGGAAAAAATCATGCATCAACAAATATTTCAACGAAAAGGTTTGTGGAAATTTAGGTGCAGAACCAAAGCCTCCATTTCTCAAGTCTGCGGTCGACATCAATTTGTCTTTTATTTCCATTACATCTTCTTTACTGATGTTGTACCCTACCCGACTTGATTCTTTGTTGAAGGTTTCTGTGATTGATTGAATGTGCTGTATGATACGCTCAGATTGCAACACGGCAGTCTCTTTTTTTTCACGCCATAAATTATTGATCGATAACAACACGGTAGTCCAGGATGATCGATTGTGTTTTGCAATGGGCGGAAAATAAGTGCCGCCATAAAAGGGCTTTCCATCGGGTGTAAGAAATACGTTCAGCGGCCATCCCCCCGACCCTGTCATGAGTTGTACCGCGTCCATGTAAATGTGATCGATGTCTGGCCGCTCTTCCCTGTCTACTTTAATGCAAACAAAATGCTCATTCATCAATTTGGCAACTTCAACATCTTCAAAACTTTCTTTCTCCATAACATGACACCAATGACAAGCGGAATAGCCAATACTCAAAATGATGGGCTTGTTGTTTGCTTTGGCCAAAAGCATTGCTTTTTCGCTCCATGGCAACCAATTCACTGGATTGTGTGCATGTTGCAACAAATACAAGCTTGATTCATGTATCAACTCATTCGTGTATGGATGTTCCATGAATAGATTTATGTAATTGGATTATTTCTTTGAAGTGGATTTCAAAAAATTATCTAACGCGGTTACCATGCTTGGTGATTGTGGAGCCGGTGCTTTGATGTTGGGTTCTAAACCTGCATCTTCAACAGATTTAATTGTATTGGCGCCAAATGCGGCAATCTTGGTGCCGTTTTGTTTGTATTTTGGAAAATTTTCTAACAAGCTTTTTACACCGCCTGGTGTGAAAAAACAAATGACATCATATTCTTTGGCTATTACAGCTTTGATATCATTGCTCACAATTTTATATAGTACAGGCGTTGCAAATTCGCATTTGTTGTTTTTCAGCCAATTGGTAATGTCTGAATCAAAAGATTCTGAACAAGGATATAAAAACTTCTCGTTGTCTTTGTGTTTGTTGATGACGTCAAACAAACTTTTATTTAAACCATCTGCACCATAAAAAACTTTTCGTTTTCTATATAAAATAAATTTCTGTAGGTACAAGGCTACCGATTCTGTAATACAAAAATATTTGGTCTCTTGGGATACGCTGATTTTCATTTCGTCGCAAATTCTGAAGAAATGATCAATGGTATTTCTGCTGGTGAAAATGACGCCTGTATATGCGGTGATATCTATTTTTTGTTTTCTGAACTCTTTAGCAGGAATGCCTTCTACACTGATAAATGGATGGAAGTCGAGCATCAATCCATATTTCACGGCTAAATCATAATAAGGTGATTTAACGCCTTCGGGTTTAGGCTGAGTAATGAGTATCTTCTTTACTGACTTCTCAACAGTTGTAGATTTCTTTGCTGCTTTTTTAATCATCCTTTGTTTGTCCTATGTGGTGTAAAAATACTAATTTTTGATTAGAATACTCAAGCCCCATTTATAAATCAAAAAAATAGGCAGCACTTCTATAGCAATGATGTACAATAAAAAATGAAACCCGCTCATCTTAAGTTTCTGTTGAAAATGACCAAATGATCGCAAAAACCTCAACATCAACATGAGCAGAACCAGCACAATAGATGCTACAATTGCAACTTGTTGAATATTATTTTCTGTAAAAGCAATCAGTACTACAATTGGTAATAACATTATGGACATCACTTTATTAACCAAAAACACCAGAAATATATACACATCCGCATCTTGTTTAAATCCAGTAAGCCAACCTGCAACTTGCAAAATCAATAATTTACCGGTGTAAACAATGGTTACCGCACCAATGCAAATCGATAAAAAAAGCAACGATGGGTCTAAAACCATCCCTAATTTGCTGAGTAGAAAATACAAGTACAAACCTCCCACCATTGCAAATAATATATTGAACAACAACGACGGCAACTTGGCCTGGAGTAATTGGTCCTTTAATTGATTTTGGCGAAGCGAAGTGTTGAAGAAAACCCTCAAGAGATTGTTGAAATATCTACTGTATATGGTTTTGAGCAAGCCTAAAAACAAAAACACCAAAGCAAGCATATAAAACGCAATGTTTTGAGATGTTGTTTTATGAATAGATTGATTGCTTGTGGTTGATGGCGCTTTACTATTCAAAAAGCGCGTTTGAAGGAAGATGCTTTGCCATGTTGAGGCTGATTTTGGAATTGATGTGGAGTTGCCATCGATAGAATCGTGTAGCGGATTTGTAAATCTATCTGCGCTTTGTGTATTGTTTAGCGTACCATTTGCCGTTGTGTTGCTTAGAACAGAATCCTGTGCCAATGCGCTTTGCACGGTAACAACAGCAATCACAAATAATAACGATAAACAAATGAATGTCTTCAACAGATAAGTATTTCTTGCGTAAAATTAAGTGAGTTCGTTCAAAACTCAGAAGTAATTGATATAACCAAAATGAATTTTCGAAGCTTTTCGAATATCAAAGTCTACATCGTTTCTTTTTCCTAGTGCAACATTCATTTGCAACAGGCCAACTTTTGTTTCATAAGTCAACCCAATACCACCACTAAAAAAATGGTTATTGGTCTGAACATCTTGCACTTGATTTTGTATTTTGGCACCATCCATAAAAAACGAAAGAAACGTGTTCATCCCAAACAAAATTCTATACTCTGCAGTTGCTATAGCATATTTGGTAGCATAGATGCTTTCTTCATCAAACCCACGCAGTGTTTTATAGCCCCCAATTTGAAAAAGCTCATTTTTAAATATTGAGGTGCTGCCATAGTAACCCATTTGCAATCCTGTTTTAATGGTCGTGAATTTTCCAATTGGAAAATAATGTGCTCCGCTCATTTTTAAACGAAACTGATACGTTTGCAATGCAATCGAATCATACAGTGATGAATAATTAAATCCTGTATTGGCAATGCCAGTGACGCCATCGTTTGTCTTTATACGCTTTATCCCTGCAGAAAAATTTATTTTTATCTCATTCCCATTTTGCGGATTTGAGCGGTCGTTCAAATTGTTCCATTGATATTGCAATCCAATACTTTGGGTATGCATGTCTATTTGTGCTGGAAGTTTTTTGTCGATTTTTATTTTGTTGGTATCTATCGCGCCAGATAATAAATTAGTGGATTGCCATTGAAAATAAAGCTTTCCTTTTTGATTGTTGGGCAAATCGAATAAAGTGCCCAACTGTGTATTAAGCAGCAAAAATGTAGAATCTTTTTTGAACATTTCAAATGCCATGTCAAAACCAAAAGCGGAGTTAAACAAATAGGGTTGATTGAACCCGATATTCAATCTGGGTGATTGCGGTTGCAATTGTTGCCATTTGAAAAGAATGCTTTCTCCATGATTGAGCTGGTTTTTTAAGTCGATATTTACATCGCCTGTAAGTTGCACTGCGCCTGGGTTTGTAGCAGATGGTTGTAATCCCAATAAAAAATTAAGTTGATTGTTTTTTTTATTGTTCACATAAACTTGGAGTATAGCACCTGTTCCAAGCATGAGTACATCTGATGGTTGTAAAACTGATAAATATGGCAGCGCCAATAGTTTTTTGTCAACCTGCGATATCATTTCTTTGTTATAAGCAGATCCATTTTGAATTCCCAAGTATTGTTGAAGAAATCGATTTTTTATTTGCGCATTTCCTTTAATAGAGATGCTGTCAATGGTATAATACAACCCCTTATCAACGGCGAGTTCAGCACCAATCGCTGAACCATCGATTCGAATGCTATCTAAATAAACCGTTGCAAATGGATATCCATTATTTTCATAAAAATGCAACAATTCCATTTGAATAAGTTCCCATTCTTTGATGGAAATGGTTGGCTTGCTTTTGATGATGTTGAGCCATTTGTTAGATGATAATTTTTCTTCTAGCCGATGGCAGGAGATGTTCATCAATTGAAACTGCTTTCCTAAATACACTTGTAAATCTGCGCTGGTATCGGTAATGCGAATACTGTCGATCGATGCAACAGGAAAGCCTTTCGAAGCAAGTGTTGCAGTTAATTTTTGAATATAGATTTGTGCTAGATTTTGATTGTCAAAATACCTTGGCAATGACAAATCATCCGGCCGAAAGGAGCTATCTTTGTCGGCGAAATTGATGTTTAAGGCATACTTGTTTTGTGCCCATCCGGAAGTTGAACAATATAATACCAGCAATACAACAACTGGGAAAAATACCAAGACTTTTATATTGACACGTTTCAACAACTGATTATTTTTTCATGTAAAACTACATCCTTTGTCGGGTATTTATATTCATATTCCATTTTGCAAACAAGCTTGTAATTATTGCAATTTTCATTTCTCAACCAATATTGAGCGAAAATTGGATTTTTTAACAGCACTTCACAAAGAGATTTCGCTTCAACAGGAATTTATTTCAAATCGTGAAATCATTGAAACCATTTATTTTGGAGGCGGCACTCCTAGTTTATTAACACCCTCTGAATTGTCTGGAATTCTTCAATCCATATTTAACAATTTCAGGGTAGATCCTTCGGCTGAAATCACATTGGAAGCCAATCCAGATGATGTCAATCCGGCGGTATTGAAAGCATGGCATTCAATAGGCATTAATCGATTGAGTTTGGGTGTACAATCTTTGGAATCGGAAGAATTGATTTGGATGAAAAGAGCGCATGGTGCACAACAATCACTGCAAAGCATAGACGATATTTTGAATTCCCCTATTCAGAATTTTTCAATTGATTTGATTTTTGGAAGTCCATTGTTAAGCGATGTTCAGCTCGAAAAAAATATCCGTTTGCTTGCACAAAAAAACATTCCGCATTTCTCTTGTTATGCTTTAACGGTTGAAGAAAAAACGGCATTGCATCATGACATTCAAAAAAAGAACTCGCCTGCTGTGAGCAATGCGCAACAGGCGAAACAGTTTTTAATAACAATGGATTGTTTGTCGGAGTTGGGATATGAGCAATACGAAATTAGCAACTATGCGAAGCCGGGCATGCGAAGCAAACACAACAGCAGTTATTGGAAAGGCACCGCATATTATGGTTTCGGGCCATCGGCACATGCTTATGATGGAAAACAATTGCGCAGGTGGAATGTGGCAAACAATGCTTTATATATCCAAAACATGTTGGCAGGCCGGCCAGTTTTTGAGGAAGAGCAATTAGATGAACAACAACAATTGAATGAGTATATCATGATTTCTTTGCGCACAATTGAGGGGATTTCCTTGTCGCATGTTGCTGCTATTTTTGGAACCACCACAATGGAAAATTTAAAAAATGCCATACGGCCATTTGAAAAAGATGAAAAGCTATTGATCAAAGAAAACAACCATGTTGTTTTAACCCGAGAAGGAAAATTATTTGCAGATGGCATTTCCAGTGCCTTGTTTATATGAAACTGGAATAATTTTTAAAGACAAGCAACATCTATCGATATTATTGCGTCTTGTTTTGGATTAAACATATAAATTTGCGCCATATTTAAAAAACCTATATCATGAAGCGTTTCATCATTTACCTTTTGCTATCTACACCTTTGTTGGCAAATGCACAATACGTAAAGTCAAACAAAGACACCAATATAGTTGTTCGATTTGAGGAGAAATCAAAAAAGAAAAAAACAACAGCCGAAAACAACGTCTTAAAAATTGCGCCACTAGGTTTTATTACCGGATCATTTCCAATTTATTATGAAAGGGTTGTCAATGAATTTTTTACTGTGCAATTGGGTGCAGGATTAACCAATAGAAATTATTTGCGCAACTCTATTCAATCGGTTGGACAAGTGGATGGCGACGGATTTAACAACATTGTTTATCCTTGGGGAGATGGAAATAGTGCTTCAACAATTTATGATCAAGCAGATGATGCATTCGATTTTTCTCATAGAACAGCTGCGTTTGGATATATGTTCTCTATACAGCCGCGTTTGTATTTTGACAGCGAAGCTCCTGATGGCGCATACCTTGGCTTGTCGTATGAATATAGCCGTTATGCATTTAAGATTCCAGGTATGATAGAAAATGGTTTTTCAAGTTCTTATATCCATAAAGGAGCAACGAAGAAAGAACATGAAAATTTATCTGATTTGATGGTTTATTTTGGTTACCATGACTTGTACGATCGACTTTCAGTTGATTACACTACGGGTATGGGTATACGAAATGTAAAAGGCACAAAATATGCTTTTGGAACAGACGGTTCATTCCCCTCTACCAATGCACCAATTGAAGGTTTTGCAAATTACAAACAAACCAATTTCAATTTTACCATTGGTATTAGAGTTGGTTATCATTTCTAATCCATTTCGTGAAATTATATTAGATGCTCTTCGACGAGTTTAAAAGCATCAACGGGATTTTGTTTCTCCCATAATATTTTAAATACAGTTTCCGCTATTGGCATATCGGCTTTGATGTTTGCATTTATCATAAACATGCATTTGCTGGCATTGTAACCTTCTGCCACCATGTTCATTTCGAGTTGTGCATTTTTTACAGAATAACCTTTTCCAATCATATTGCCAAACAATCGGTTTCTGCTGTATAGAGAATAACAAGTAACCAGCAAATCGCCCATGTAAACGGATGCAGAGTAGTTTTGATGTGCCGCTTCTTGTTCTTGATTTCTTTTTTCTAAGTATCCAATTTCTGCATTGATGATTCCTGCTTTTCTCAAGAAATCGGCCATCTCGTCGGCGCTGTTTGCAATCAATACACTCAAGAAATTATCGCCATAATCTAATCCATGAGCAATACCTGCACCGAGTGCATAAATATTTTTTAAAACTGCAGCATATTGAACGCCATAAATATCTTTGTTGGTTATGGTTCTAATATATCTTGTTTTAAAATGTGACGCAATCAATTTTGTTGTGGGTTTGTCGATGCCAGAAAAAGTTAGGTACGATAATTTTTCAGCAGCAACTTCTTCTGCATGACATGGCCCCATTACTGCAAAATAATTTTCGAGTTGTACATCGAAATGCTGAGAGAGATAATCATTCAACAACATATTTTGTTCTGGTAGAATACCTTTAACTGCAGATAGGATTTTTTTTCCTACAAAGACATCACGAGGTAGCAAGCTAATTACTTCTGTTACATATGCAGAAGGAACCGCTATTACAATTACGTCTGCATGCTGTATTACATCCAATACCGATGAAGACAAGGTAAGCTGCTGCATATTAAATTTGGCAGAAGATAAATATTGCGGGTTGTGAGCTTGCTCAATAAATTGTTGTATGGCAGCTTCATGCCTGTTCCACCAGTAAATATGCTGCCCGTTGTCTGTTAATATTTTTGCGATTGCAGTTCCCCAACTGCCACTGCCAATAATTCCAAAAGTCATAACGAAATTTTATTTTCTTGTTGAATTCATGATGTAATGCCTAATTTTTCAATGGCCATTTGTGCTGCAATATGTCCAGCATCTTTTTTATTAAACCCTTTTGCCTGTGCAATAATTTGTCCGTCAACGGTTGCTGCTATGGTAAACAATCGTCTTCCATTTTCAATTGATTCATTCAGTGTGGCGAACTCAATTTGTTTACCGTTTTTATTTGCCCAGCCATATAATTTATTTTTGATGTTGATTTCTACATTTTCGAGGTCATCGGTAAACAAATGTGGAAGAATGATTACTTCTTCTACCCAACGATTTGTTTTGGCGTAACCAATGTCGAGGTAAACTGCGCCAATTAATGCTTCGAGCGTGTTTCCAAAAATTTGAGATATTTTCAATGCAGCATCTGCTTTATTGTAGATGGTTATTTTTTTCAATCCCATTTTAAGTGCGATTTCATTGAGCTTTTGCCTGTTCACCATTTTGCTTCTCATTTCTGTGAGAAACCCTTCGCCTTTATAGGGATACCTTCTAAAAAGATAATGTGCAATGATGGAGCTGAGAACGGCATCACCCAAAAACTCTAATCGTTCATTGTTTTCATCTGCGCCTTCTCTAACCGAGCGGTGGCTGAGCGCCGTTTTGTATAATGTCAAATTTCCGGGTGAAAATCCGAGCACGTTTTTGAGATGTTTTTTAAACTCAAGTGACGTTTTAAATCGTTGTAGAAATTGGGAAATGAATGACAAGCTTTACAATTATTTAAGCCGAAATTATAGTATTGTTTTGAAAAACGGTGATGTGTGAAGATGATTGTGCGCTTATTATTCCCAATTAAGCAGAATATTTTTTTACAATAACTGATGCATTGTGACCACCAAAACCAAAAGTGTTGCTCAAAGCAGCGTTTACAACTTTGTGTTGTGCTTTATTGAACGTGAAGTTTAGGTTGGCGTCTAAATCAGGATCGTCGGTAAAATGATTGATGGTTGGCGGAATGATATCTTTTGTAACGGCCATGATACAAGCGAGTGCTTCGAGTGCGCCTGCAGCTCCGAGGCAGTGACCGGTCATGCTTTTGGTAGAACTGATGTTGAGGTTGTATGCATGATCACCAAATACATTTAGGATGGCTTTGGTTTCTGCGATATCTCCAAGCGGTGTAGATGTGCCGTGAACGTTGATATAATCAATCGATTCAGGTTTCATGCCGGCGTCGTTTAATGCAGCCCGCATTACATTGTTTGCACCCAACCCTTCTGGATGTGGAGCAGTAATATGGTGGGCGTCGGCTGTTGCACCGCCTCCAGCAATTTCACAATAAATTTTCGCGCCTCTAGCCAATGCATGTTCTAAACTTTCTAAAACAAGTACACCGGATCCTTCGCCCATCACGAAACCATCTCTATCTTTATCAAAAGGTCTGCTAGCTGTGGCTGGATCGTCGTTTCTTTCGCTTAATGCTTTCATCGCATTGAATCCGCCCAAACCTGCTGCACTAATTACCGCTTCGCTACCACCGGTGATGATGATATCCGCTTTGTTTAAACGAATATTATCGAAAGCATCGATGATGGCATTGGTTGAAGAAGCACAAGCGCTTACAACAGCATAATTTGGACCTCTGAAACCGTGTCTCATAGAGATTTGGCCTGCAGCGATATCCAAAATCATTTTGGGGATAAAAAATGGGTTGAAACGAGGCGTTCCATCTCCGGAAGCGAAGTTGATTACTTCTTCTTGGAAGGTAATTAGGCCACCGATACCGCTAGCAAAAATGACACCCACTCTATCGGGATTTACATTTTCTTTGTTGATGCCTGCATCTTTCACTGCTTCATCACTTGCAATAAGTGCAAACTGACAATAGCGATCCATTTTGCGGGCTTCTTTGCGATCGAAATATTCGGTAGCATCAAAATTTTTAACCTCACAAGCAAATCGGGTTTTAAATTTAGAGACGTCAAATTGTTGAATGAAGTCACATCCACTCACACCATTTTCTAGATTCTGCCAAAATTCTTCGACAGATCTACCAAGTGGAGTTAGCGCGCCTAACCCAGTTACAACTACTCTTTTTAAATCCATACGATTTGCCTGTAAGATTAAAATAGATAATTACTTAGCGTTTTCTTCTAAGTAAGTTACGGCCTGACCAACAGTGGTGATGGTTTCAGCTTGTTCATCAGGAATAGAAATATTAAATTCTTTTTCAAATTCCATAATTAGTTCAACGGTGTCCAGGCTATCGGCACCTAAATCGTTTGTGAATGATGCCTCGGGAGTTACTTCCGCTTCATCAACACCTAATTTGTCAACAATAATTTTCTTTACTCTTGTTGCAATGTCTGACATGATAGTAAGATTTGGTTTATACGATTGCAAAAATATACTTTTTGAACTAATAAAAAATAAATAGTGCCCATAACATTTATTTAGTTGTGGAAAACTTTGTTTTTTTCTGTTTTCTGTATTGTTTTAAGTTTTGCAGTATATTTAAAATCCGATTCTTTCATCAAAATAAAATAACCATGGGACTAAAGCAAATTGATCATGGATCTGCAGAATACAAACAGATGGTTCAGTTGAGGTTTCAAATCCTTCGACAACCTTTGGGATTAACTTTTACCCCGGAAGAGTTGGCTGCAGAGCAAGATGAAATTTTAATCGCAGCTTTTGATGAAGATGAAATCCTTGGCTGCTGCATGCTGTGTAAAGTGGATGCGCATCGTTTAAGATTACGGCAGATGGCCGTTTTACCAGATAGTCAATTGAAAGGTGTAGGTGCTACAATCATTTCTTTTGCAGAGAATATTGCTAAGGATAAAGGATACCAATATATTATCATGCACGCTAGAGATACAGCAATTGGTTTTTATGAAAAATTTGGATATCGAATAGTTGGAGACTGTTTTACGGAAGTCAATTTGCCACACCACATCATGGAAAAAGCATTGATTTAAAGAAGCATTACTTTTTGGATGCGTTAATGTGTGCTTTAAAATACCCCCTTACTTTTGTAAGGTCTTCTTCTTCAAATGCTTCTTTGGGAATGATAAAAAAAGCTGTTTTGCTAAAATACACATGAAAAAAATGAGGACTTTCCATCCAGCTGTACAAATCATTCCATGCCCAACTTCGACTGCCTTTCTGGCTCTCTAATCCAAAATGTTCATCTGTAATATCTGCTTTGAATCGCTCTTTAAAAGAAGGTGATTTTGCGTATATAATTCTAGGTAGCAAAAACCAAAACATGATCATCATAAAAAACCACAATACCGAACTCATTAAAAATGCATTGGGAGATATTTTTTTGAAATAATACAAGCCGGCAGACAACATCGCAAAAACATTCACCAACACCATCATAAACTTGATTTCTCTCCGGGAAATAAAATGATACCGCAGCGCTTGTATTGTTTTTTGTTTGTTGTACTCGAAATAATTGGATGTCATGTTGGAATAATTGAATTTAATATTGTAACGTTTTTTGATTGATAGACCATTCGCCCAATTGCTCACCATGGATACCTATGAAGGTAACCTGCAACACCCTTTCTCCTTTTTTTCCACTGAATGCGAATTTGGCAAAATTTTGTGCTTCAACCAACGTATTGGATATTCTATTTGGATTGTTTGCTTCCATTCCAGACGCTTTACTAACGCCAGAAGTGTATGGCGATACGGTTACATCATATAATGTGTAAGCGCTTTCTCTTTTCATTTGAATGACTTCGCTGTGGTGTCTGTCGCCTGTTAAGAACAACACCCCTTCAATTTTTTGTGCTGATAGAAACTGCATCAATTCATTGTATTCGTAAGGATAATGTTGCATGCATTCATATTTGTTGAGTGGATTGAGCACTTGACTTCCGGTGACAATAATTTTAAATGCGGAATGGCTGCTGAGTAAAGCATTCTTTAACCAATCCATTTGTTTTTTTCCGTAGTAGGTTTTGTCGGTATTGGGCATGCCGTTGATGCTGTCTTTTAAATCAGCTTCTGCTCTGAAATATCGATCGTCTGTTAAAAAAATGTCGATATCGTTGTAATTGATTTGTGTGTAGATGCCTTGATTGTCTTCGCCAGATGAAGGATTGAGCCAATAGTTTGAAAAAACATTTCTGCTTTTATCTTTCAACACGTAACTTTTTCCTGCATCATTTGGTCCATAATCGTGATCATCCCAAATCGCGTATTGCGGCATGGAGGCCATAAATTTTTGCAAAACGGGCGTTGCTCTATCGTGTGATGCGCGATAGTTCAAACCCCAGCCGGAAGTGTAGTCTACTTCTCTTGTATACCAGTTGTCGCCCAACCAAACATGAAAATTTGCCGATGTATTGGACATGGTTTCAAATATTGTGCTGTCGCTGCCATATGGCTTTCCCGGTCTGTCAAATTTTGATTCATTAAAATAAGCGCAACTTCCGGTGAGGAAGCTAAAATCGGGAACAGGTTTTCTATATTGCCATAAATCTTTGGTGGCAAATTGGGTTTTGAATGGCAGTGTAATTTTCTGTCCATCTAAAAAAATATCGTATTGGTAAGTGGTTGCAAAATCCAATCCGTTGAGGTCGAAGTGAATGGGATTGAAATCATTGCCCAGACTGCCTTTGTAGGTTATTGATGTGCTGTTTTTATTGTTGGTGATGGGCGCAAATTTGAGTTCAACTTTTTTTGTTGCAGCTGTAACTTCTAACCAAACTTGAGCGGTTCTACATTCTACATTTCCAGCCCAAGGACCGCTGATGAGTTTTGTATTTTGTTGAGCTGATGCCAATAAAAAATATCCCAAAAAAATAAGTAAGCTACAAAGATGTTTCATTTGATGAGCGTTGTATTGAGTTGAAAAAGGAAATTCTGTAAAACTGCGTTTTTTTTGACTAATCTGATTTTAATTTTTCATTATCAAGATGTCTATTGGCATCTCGACTAGATTTTTTTTGCAGATTCTGTTGAAAAGCTTCCGTTAGATTTACACCAGTTTGGTTGGCTAAACAAATGAGCACCCATAAAACATCGGCCATCTCATCGGCCAGTGCTTTGTTTTTATCTGATTCTTTAAAAGATTGTTCGCCATAGGTTCTTACCATCAGCCTGCTGAGTTCGCCTACTTCTTCCATTAAAATGCCGAGGTTGGTGAGTTCGTTAAAATAGCGAACACCAATGGTTTTTATCCATTCGTCAACTTTTTTTTGTGCTTCTTCGATGCTCAATTCATTCATTTGAAAAGTAATTAGAAGTTAGGATTTATTTTTAGTGTCGATAAAAATGGTAATGGGACCATCATTCAATAAACGCACTTGCATATCAGCACCAAAAGTACCTGTATAAATTTTTTTATTGAGGTCTTTTTCAAGTTGAGCGATAAACTGTTCGTATAAGGGAATGGCGAATTCGGGTTTACTTGCTTTGATGTAACTGGGTCTATTGCCTTTTTTTGTAGCTGCATGTAAAGTAAATTGACTTACCAAGAGCAAATCTCCACCAATTTCTTTTAGGGATAAATTGGGCGTTTTTTCTGCATCGTCAAAAATTCTAAGTTGTGTGATTTTGTTGCTCAACCACACCACATCATCTGTATTGTCTTCATCTTCAATACCTACTAAAACCAATAGTCCCAACGAAATGGCTGCGGTGATTTGATGATCGATGGATACACTGGCTTCGGTAACTCTTTGAATAACTACTCTCATAAATTGAAACTAGATTTTGAAATTGAAAATACATGAATTAGTACAAGCGAACGATAAAAAACGATTTCTTTATTTTTTACGACAAATTGAAACGAGAAAAAAATTAAATCTTTCCACAAAGGGTGCAAAACTCACGAAAATCAGCAAGCATAAGTACTTCCAAAACAATGCACATTTTTGTCCACATATTGTTGATATTTAAGGGGTGAAAAGATGACGTACAACAGATATTTTCGTTGGCCGCAAGGGGAAAAATCATTTTAACTTACAACCACATAACAGTAGAATTTATGCCATCAAAAAAACAAACCACCAAGGCGCTCAGTTTCCAGCGTCAATTTACAAAGGACGATGTGAGTCCTTACGACATGTTTGAATACGACTATCGTACTTCCGTTATTAAGAACCCGAGTGGTGAGGTAGTTTTTCAAATGGATAATGTGGAAGTGCCAAAGCAATGGAGTCAAATTGCTACGGACATTTTAGCACAAAAATATTTCAGAAAAGCAGGTGTTCCACAACCAGATGGAAGTTTGGGGAGAGAAACCACTTCAAAACAAGTGGCGCATCGTATGGCACATTGCTGGCGTGTGTGGGGTGAAAGAAACGATTATTTTACCACAGCAAAAGATGCTCAAATATTTTACGATGAGTTGGTCTATAGTATTTTAAATCAAGCATGCGTTCCCAATAGTCCACAGTGGTTTAACACTGGTTTGCATGAAGTTTATGGTATTAGCGGAAAGCCACAAGGACATTACTATGTTGATGGAAAAGATGGTCAGTTAAAAAAATCAACATCCGCATATGAGCGTCCTCAACCACATGCTTGTTTTATTTTGAGTGTGGATGATGATTTAGTAAATGAAGGCGGCATCATGGATTTGTGGGTTAGAGAGGCAAGAATTTTTAAATATGGTAGTGGCGTAGGTACGAATTATAGCAGCATTAGAGGCGAGAATGAAAAGTTGAGTGGTGGTGGAACTTCAAGTGGTTTGATGAGTTTTTTGAAAATAGGCGATCGTGCAGCTGGCGCAATTAAAAGTGGTGGAACAACTCGTCGCGCTGCGAAAATGGTTTGCTTGGATTTAGATCATCCAGAAATCATGGAGTTTGTAACCTGGAAATTGAAAGAAGAAGATAAAGTAGCTGCTTTAATTGCAGCTGGATATTCGAGTGATTATGAAGGAGAAGCATACAGAACTGTAAGTGGACAAAACAGCAACAACTCTGTTCGCATACCCAATTCTTTCTTTAAGGTGTTGGATGCCAATGGCGATTGGGAATTGAAAGCGAGAAGTGATGGCAGAACAATGAAAACCGTAAAGGCTACTGAGCTTTGGGAGCAAATCAACTATGCGGCTTGGCGTTGTGCTGATCCAGGAACACAATACGATACAACCATCAACGAATGGCATACTTGTCCGGAAGGAGGTCCAATTAGGGCATCCAACCCATGCAGTGAGTACATGTTCTTAGATAACACTGCTTGTAATTTGGCCAGCGTAAATCTTCGTCGTTTCTTCAACGAAGACAACAACACATTTGATGTGGCAGGATTTGAACATACTTGTAGATTGTGGACTGTGGTGTTGGAGATTTCTGTGTTGATGGCACAGTTCCCTTCGAAAGAAGTAGCTCAATTAAGTTACGATTATAGAACCTTAGGATTAGGCTACGCGAATTTGGGAAGCATGTTGATGGTAAGTGGTATTGCTTATGACAGCGAACAAGCGAGAGGTATTGCCGGAGCTATAACAGCGATCATGACAGGTATTGCCTACAAAACATCTGCAGAAATGGCTAGCTTCCTTGGCGCCTTCGACAGATATGAAGACAACAAAACCCATATGTTGCGTGTGATGCACAACCATCGCGCTGCTGCTTACGATGCAACAGATGCTTATGAAGGATTAGAAATCAAACCAAATGGTATCAACGCTAAATATTGTCCAGATTATTTATTAAAAGCTGCGACAAAAGCATGGGATGATGCCGTTCAAATGGGCGAAAAATATGGTTATAGAAATGCACAAACCACTGTAATTGCACCAACTGGAACAATTGGTTTGGTTATGGATTGCGATACTACCGGCGTAGAACCAGATTTTGCATTGGTGAAATTTAAAAAATTGAGTGGTGGTGGATATTTCAAAATCATCAACCAAAGTGTACCACAAGCATTGCGCAACTTGAAATATACAGAATCGCAAATTGAAGAGATCGTAAATTTTGCAAAAGGACACGCAACACTTAAAGGAGCTCCTTTCATCAATGAAGAAACATTGACAGCAAAAGGATTCTTCCCGGCCGAAATTGAGAAATTAAACGCCGCAATGGCAAGTGCTTTCGAAATTGGATTTGTGTTCAATGTATTCACTTTGGGTGAAGCATGTTTACAACGTTTAGGATTCTCACCAAACCAATACAATGATTTTGGATGGAGTTTATTAGAAGGTTTGGGCTTTACAGACGATGAAATTGAAGCTGCAAATATTTATGTATGCGGAACAATGACTGTTGAAGGTGCTCCTTATTTAAAAGACGAACATTTATCTGTTTTTGATTGCGCAAATAAATGCGGTCAAACTGGTCAACGTTACATTCATGCTCATGGTCATATTAGAATGATGTCGGCTGCGCAACCATTCTTGAGTGGTGCGATTAGCAAAACCATCAATCTACCAAATGAAGCTACGATTGAAGAAATTGCAGATTCATACAGATTGAGTTGGGAATTGGGATTGAAGGCATGTGCATTGTATCGCGATGGTTCAAAATTGAGCCAACCATTGAGCAACAAATCAGACAAAAAGAAAAAGACAGCCGACGAAACTGAAGAGAAAACAGAAAGTGCTCTAATGGAAAGTTCATTGGTGGACATGGGCAAATTGACCATTGACGAGTTGTTAGAAGAAATGAACAAACGTGTACAAAGTAGTGCTGATACATCTTTGAAGCGTCAATTGGCGATGATTGTAGAGCGTCGTGCTTTGCCTGCTAAGCGTCGTGGATTTACACAAAAAGCCAAAATAAATGGTCAAGCTTTGTTCTTGAGAACAGGAGAATACAATGATGGTACATTAGGGGAAATCTTTATTGATATGGCGAAAGAAGGTGCGACTATGCGTAGTATGCTGAACTGCTTTGCGATTGCCATTTCGATAGGATTACAATATGGTGTTCCTTTAGAAGAATATGTAGAGAAGTTTGTGTTTACCCGTTTTGAACCGGCTGGTATGGTAGAACATCCAAACATCAAAACAACCACATCTATCATCGACTTCATGTTTAGATCCTTGGCATATGAATATTTAGGAAGAACGGATTTGGTACATGTATTGGATAAGCCAGAGGTAGGAAACTTGGGAAATGAACCTTGGGATGAGACAACACCAACAATTGGCGAAAGAACACATGAGCTTAGCGAAGTACGTGTATTGGCAAGCACTGGCAATGATGGAACAAGATCACATCGTTCAGATAGTCCCGCAAAAATGACCAGTTCAATGGATGCGGTGAATGCTGCAAACAAATCAATGCAAGGCGATGCCCCAGCATGCAATACTTGTGGTCATATCACCGTAAGAAGCGGTACTTGTTACAAATGTTTGAACTGCGGCAATAGTTTAGGTTGCAGCTAAAGATAATGTTTGATTAATTGCATGCAAACATAACCACCGGTGAAAGCCGGTGGTTTTTTTTTGAACATTTACTTGAAGTTCAACTGATTGGCGGCTTCATGATTCATTTTTTGAAAACTGAATTGAAGCAATGCTAGTAGTAGACATCTGTTTGGAAAATAAAATGGATGTTGTAATAACGGTTTTTGGGGTGGTGAATGGTTGTGGGGGGATGGTGATTTTCCGGCGAGGGTATCAAACCACCGTTTAAACGGTGGTTTGCATGATCATGGTTAAAAACCCTTTCTTTGCGATGTCTTTTCACATATTTTTTATGGTGATTTTCTCAGCTATGCATCAATCCACCGTTTAAATGGTGGATTGCATGGTGATGGTTTAAAACCCTTTCTTTGCGATGTCTTTTCAAATATTTTTTATGGTGATTTTCTCAGCTATGCATCAAACCACCGTTTAAATGGTGGACTATAAAAACTGACCCCTATCTCCCAAACATCCTATCCATCTCTCCTTTCTCAAAACGTGTGTAGGTTGGACGGCCAGTAGCAGTAGCATTAGAAACCTCACAAGCAAATAAATCCTGCACCAACCCTTGCATTTCCTTCTGTGTAAGTGCAGTCCCAGCTTTAATAGCATTCTGTATCGCCATAGAACGTAGCAATTTTTCCCTTTTCGTAAACTTCAAATCACTACTGAAATGTTTATACTGTTCCATTATTTTTTCAATAGCCGCCTTCTCATTACCTATTTGTACGTCCGCAGGCGTACCCTGAATGACATATGTATGTTTGCCAAAAATTTCAATTTGATAACCAAGCGCTTGCATATCGGGTAGCAACTCATCCAACAATAAGGCATCTGCAGGTGATAGTGTAATGGTTGTTGGAAACAAACTCTGCTGTGTAGCAATGGGTTTACCACTTAATGCCACCGTATATCTTTCATATAAAATTCTTTCGTGTGCATTTTGTTGATGTATGAGCAGATATCCTGCTTCTGTTTGCATCACGATATAGGATAGATGCAGTTGTAACATTACTTGCTCTGCTTTATATCCTTGATGCATACTTTGTATGGATACATTGACATCTATTGATGATGCCTCATTTTTTTCAGCCGATGGCTCGTAAAAATCTTTCCAATGTTTTAAATCACTGCTCTTTTCAATAAAATGCGCTTGCCCTTTTTGTGTAAATGTTTTGAATAAGTGTGATGATGTTGTGGCAGTGCGCTGTGCATCAGAAACTGGCTTACTCACCGCATCGAGCTGCTGAATTGTTGCATCCAACTCAAAGTCCAATGTAGGGGTAATGCTAAATTGTGCCAAGGCATGCTTCACCGCTGATTGTACAAATGCATATACAATTTTATCATCTTCAAATTTTATTTCCTGCTTTGTTGGATGTACATTGATATCCAACTTAGCCGGATTCAAATCAATAAATAAAGCATACATTGGAAAACTATCTTTCGGAATTAAATCCGAATATGCATTCATGATGGCATGATTCAAATATGCACTTTTGATAAACCGATTGTTCACAAATAGATATTGATCCCCCCTTGTTTTCTTGGCTGTTTCGGGTTTCCCCACAAAACCCATGATATTTAGATAGTCTGTTTCTTCCTGAACACTTACCAATTTCGCGTTATAGCTATTGCCTAAAATTTGAACCACTCTTTGTTTTAAACTGCCTTTCTCTAAATGAAATACTTCTTGTCCGTTAGATTGCAAGGAAAATAAAATATCTGGAAAAGACATCGCCACCCGAATAAACTCATCCAAAATATGGCGCAATTCGGCCGTATTGCTTTTCAAAAAGTTTCGACGAGCTGGTACATTAAAAAACAAATTCTTCATGGCAATGCTGGTTCCTGTATTTACTGCCACTGGCTCTTGTAAAACAACTCTACTATTTTCAATTTGAATAAATGTACCTGCAGCATCATCAGCCCGTTTGGTTTTAAGTTCTACCTGTGCAACCGCTGCAATACTTGCCAGTGCTTCTCCCCTAAATCCCATGGTTTTAATGCTAAATAAATCATCAATGTGCTTGATCTTGGAAGTGGCATGTCTTTCAAACGCCATTCTAGCATCGGTTTCACTCATTCCTTTGCCATTATCAATAACTTGTACCAACGACTTTCCCGCATCATTAATAATTAGCCTAATTTCATCCGCACCGGCATCAACTGCATTTTCGAGCAATTCCTTTACCGCACTTCCTGGCCGCTGTATAACTTCACCTGCAGCGATTTGGTTGGCAATGTTATCTGGTAATAAATGAATGATATCTGTCAAAATCAATGTAATTTGTAGCACAAAAATAACCATTCCTTTTCACTAATAATTTTATTGCTGATATGCGCTTAACTTTTATTTTTTTACTGCTATTTTCTTTGCAATCAGCTTTTGGTCAACAAAACGATACCATAAAGGCTGGCAGCTGGGCAGATAGTGTTTACAATAGTTTGAACGAAGATGAACGTATTGGTCAGCTGATCGTTACACGGCTGTCGTCAATTGACATGAAAACAATGAAAATTACCTTTTTGAACAAACAAGTGATGGACTATGTGAAAAAATACAATGTGGGTAGTATTTGTATTTTTCAAGGCAGCCCTACGCTTCAAGCTGGAATGATAAATGAATTGAAAAAGGCCGCTAAAACACCAATTTTATTTTCAATTGATGGTGAGTGGGGTTTGGGACAAAGAATTTTAGATAGTGTGATGCCTTTGCCAAAACAAATGATGTTGGGTGCGGTAAAAGATAGCCAACTTATTTATCAATACGGAAAAGTAGTAGCGGCTCAATGTAAAAGAATGGGTATTCAAATGAATTACGCACCGGTGATGGATGTAAACAACAATCCCAATAATCCAATCATCAACGATAGAAGTTTTGGTGAGAACAAATACAAAGTCGCCTCCTATGGAATGGAGTACATCAAAGGTCTTCAGGATAATGGCGTGATGGCTTGTGCCAAACATTTTCCAGGTCATGGTGATGTTGATGTTGACTCTCATCTCGATTTACCCGTTATCAAAAAAAGTATGGAACAAATTGATGCCCTTGAATTGTATCCTTTCAAAATGGCATTTAAACAAAATGTTTCGAGCGTGATGATTGCTCATTTGTTTATACCCACCATCGATTCAACAAAAAATAAACCTACTTCGCTTTCTTCAAATGCCATTCAAGATTTATTGAGAAGCAAATTAAAATATAACGGACTAACGATTACGGATGGACTGGAAATGCAAGGTGTAAAAAAAGCATACCCCAATGGGGAGGCATCTGTACGGTCATTAATGGCAGGAAATGATTTGTTGTGTTTGCCAGATAGCCTGCCAATGGTAGTTGAAAAGATAAAATCGGCCATCCAACAAAATTTATTGACTTGGGGCGATATTGAATGGCATTGCAAAAGAGTGTTGATGGCAAAATACAAATATGTTTTACCATATAATGACACCATTAATCAGCAACAATTAACCGCTGACCTTAATAAGGATGTACCAGCCATTCGCAAATCAATTGCAACGAATGCCATCACCTTGTTATCAAATAAAGATCAAGATTTTTTCCCATTGCATCTACACAAAAACAAACACAAGTTGGTGTATGTGAGCATTGGAATGGACACTGCCAATGAATTGGCAAAACAACTAATAGCTGAGTACAATGCTGATGTTTATTATTTTCCATTGGGTAAAAAAAATGCAGACTCTATAAAAATGAAATTGAATAGCATTGTGGCTACTGGAAAAAATGTAATCATTGGTATACATCAAATCCAACGTGCCCCAATTAACAATTTCAGCATGTCAAAAGAAGTAGTCAATTTTGTAACCGCGCTTCAACGTCAAACAAATTCGATTACGTTTTTATTTGGCAATGCATATGCGGCAAAAAATTGGTGCGACGCCCGAAACTTTGTAGTGTGTTATGAAGACGATGCAATTGTGCAAACGGTTGCGTTAGAAATGCTCAAAGGAAAATTGCCATATAGCGGAACATTGCCAGTAAGTGTTTGCGAAAAATACCCTTTTGGTTATGGCATCTGTAAATGATGATCATTTTCTGCATAGTCATTCACATCATCATACTCCCCTTTAAATGCATAGTATCCAAAAATACCCAAGCCAACAGAGATGGGTGTAAAAATGGTGATAATAATTATCCAAGGAATAGGTTTGTTGATGTCCCTCTTTCCATTAACATCTATATTAACCAATGCGCCATTAATTAGAAAATAGAGAATAACAGGCGATAGAATAATTAAAATTAAACCCATCAATTTTTTCAGTGGTTTCATAACTTATGCTTTAATGTTTTGTGCAATTTTATTGGGTAAAAACAATATGCCAATGATAGCGCTCAAACTTGCTATACCTATGGGATACCACAAACCTACCAATGGGTCTGTTGTAAAAGTAACTGAAAGCAAGGTGGCAATAAATGGAACCAAGCCACCAAAAACACCATTGCCAATATGATACGGCAAACTCATAGAGGTATATCTGATTTTAGTTGGAAACAATTCAACCAAAAATGCAGCAATCGGACCATAAGCCATCGTCACAAAAACAATCATCATCCAAACCAAAAAAATAAATTTCCATTTCTTTGCATTTGGTAAAATTATTCCATTGAAAACGGGGTGTTGATCTGCATGCAAATAAGCACCAGCAAGCATATTGTAATTGTATAAAGTATCTGCTCGAGATTCGGACAACTGCATGTTATTGGGCAATTTCCATGTTGATTTGCTGTTGGTAATGATGGTGTGGTTGACAGCATTTGTATCGGCATGAGTAATGTTGGCTTGTATTAATTCGTATGGCGCTCCGGGTTTATGCACATCAACAACAAACGAATTGATATCCGTGTCATGCAGAAATGCGGTAAATATTGGTCGATAACAAATTGCGCCCAACAACATGCCTCCAATCATTATCCACTTGCGGCCAATCCTATCGCTTAGCGCACCAAATACCAAAAAAAATGGCGTTCCCAAAGCGATAGCCCACAATAATATTTCCCTGCTTTGCATAAAATCAAGCTTGGCTGTATTCTCTAAAAAAGATTGCGCATAAAATTGCCCGGTATACCAAATTACTCCTTGTCCCATTACAGCCCCAAAAAGCGCCAGCAACACCATCTTAAAATTGGATTTATTTCCAAAGCTTTCTTTGAGTGGATGTTTTGATGTTTTACCTTCTTTTTTTAATGCTGTAAACAACGGAGATTCCTCCATTTTTAGTCTGATGTAAATAGATACTGCAACCAAAATAATGGAAACCCAAAATGGATATCTCCATCCACCCCATTCTGCATTGAATTGTGCATCTGATAAATTGGATTTCACAGCCATGATTACACCCAATGAAACGAACAATCCCAAGGTGGCTGTAGTTTGAATCCAACTGGTATAATAACCTCTTCTATTTGCAGGTGCATATTCTGCAACATAGGTTGCCGCGCCACCATACTCGCCGCCCAAGGCTAACCCTTGGATCAAACGCAACAGCAACACCAACAATGGCGCCATCATCCCAATGGATTTATAACTGGGAACCAACCCAATTAAAAAAGTAGAACCCCCCATTAAAATTAGCGTAAGTAAAAAAGTAGATTTTCGGCCAATCATATCACCCAATCGGCCAAAAACCATTGCACCAAAAGGACGAACTAAAAAGCCGGCTGCAAAAATGGCCAAGGTGCTCAACAATGCAGTAGCTTCATTTCCCTCCGGAAAAAATTGTATAGAAATGGTTTTAGCCAACATGCCAAAAATGTAAAAATCATACCATTCGATGAGCGTGCCCAACGAAGAAGTAAATATAATTTTACCAATGCCTTTGTTTGATTCCATATTGCAGGTTAGTTTAGTAATGCTAAATATAAATATTAATCAAATAATTTCAATTAACTAGATTGCTTTTGAAATTAAAATATAAATTAGCGATTCAAACACAGCAAGTTTATGCCATATCCATATCAAATAAAATCTTTAGAGGCTTATCATTTGGCTTATCAAAAAAGTATCGATAATCCATCTGCATTTTGGTCGGATATTGCACAACATTTTAAATGGCACAAAACCTGGGATAGTGTGTTAAATTGGAATTTTAATGAGCCCGCTATCGAATGGTTTAAAGGCGCTAAACTGAATATAACTGAAAATTGTTTGGATCGATGGGTTGACACTCAACCCGATACCGCTGCAATTATTTGGGAGCCTAATGATCCTGCTGAAGCATCGAGAACACTCTCTTACAAAGCACTGTATGATCAAGTTTGTCAATTTGCGCAAGTCTTAAAAAACAATGGTGCTCAAAAAGGTGATCGCATCTGTATTTACATGCCAATGGTTCCAGAATTGACAATTGCCATCTTGGCTTGTGCAAGAATTGGTGCCATACACTCGGTTGTTTTTGGTGGATTTTCTGCACAAAGTATTTCAGACAGAATTCAAGATGCATCATGCAAATTGGTTATTACTGCAGATGGTGGGTACAGAGGCAATAAAACCATACCCTTAAAATCTGTGATGGATGATGCGCTAATGTACTGTCCTTCTATTGAAAAAGTAATTGTACTTACGCGTACAAGCGAACCTGTTAGTATGATGAAAGGAAGAGATGTTTGGTGGGAAGACGAAATGAAATGGGTAGAACAACAAGGATCGATAAATTGCGATGCGGAAGTAATGGATGCAGAAGATATGTTGTTCATTCTATACACATCCGGAAGCACCGGAAAACCCAAAGGTGTTGTGCACACTTGTGCCGGTTATATGATTTGGGCGAATTATACTTTTGTAAATGTTTTTCAATACCAACCCAAGCAAATACATTTTTGTACTGCAGACATTGGTTGGATAACAGGACACAGTTATATCATTTATGGCCCCTTAAGTGCTGGAGCAACTTCTTTGATGTTTGAAGGTATCCCAACTTGGCCTGATGCTGGCAGATTCTGGGAAATCGTTGAAAAACACCAAGTCAATATTTTATATACTGCCCCTACAGCCATCCGCAGTCTAATGGGGTATGGTACATCCCCCATCGAAGGAAAAAATCTGGATTCATTGAATGTATTGGGAACAGTTGGCGAACCCATCAATGAAGAAGCATGGCATTGGTATGATGAAAACATTGGCAAAAAAAATTGTCCAATTGTAGATACTTGGTGGCAAACAGAAACCGGAG
>CAIQHJ010000009.1 GCA_903871575.1 uncultured Bacteroidota bacterium | reverse complement strand
TGGAACACATAATTCATTCAACCAAACGCAATGTGAAAGCTACACTTGGAATGGAACGACTTACACTTCGAGCGGCAATTATTTATACAACTACACCAACGGAAACGGATGCGCATCAACCGATACGCTGCATTTGATTGTCAATTATGGAACACATAATTCATTCAACCAAACCCAATGTGAAAGCTACACTTGGAATGGAACGACTTATACTTCGAGCGGCAATTATTTATACAACTACACCAACGGAAACGGATGCGCATCAACCGATACGCTGCATTTGATTGTCAATAACGGCACGCACAATTCGTTCAACCAAACGCAATGTGAAAGCTACACCTGGAATGGAACTACTTACACTTCGAGCGGCAATTATTTATACAATTACACCAATGCTGCTGGATGTGCATCAACCGATACGTTGCATTTGATTATCAATAACGGCACGCATAATTCATTCAATCAAACCCAATGTGAAAGCTATACTTGGAACGGAACGACTTATACTTCGAGCGGCAATTATTTATACAATTACACCAATGCTGCTGGATGTGCATCAACCGATACTTTGCATTTGATCATCAACATTCCTTCAACCAGCTTGACTCAGGTTTCCATTTGTAGCAACCTGATTCCATATGTTTGGAATGGTCAAAATATTACAACGTCGGGGACCTACCAATTCCACCTATTAAGCAGTACCAGCTGTGATTCCATCGCAACGCTTGTACTCAACATTACCCAATCGCCCACTGCACCAAATGTTAATTCACCTGTAGCATATTGTCAATTTGAAAATGCAACTGCATTAACTGCAACTGCTAACTTTCCCCTTTTGTGGTACAATCAACCAATGGGGGGAACGGGTTATGCTGCTCCGCCGATTCCTTCAACTTCCATTTTTGGCGTTCAACATTATTATATGAGTGCGAACAATGGTCAGTGCGAAAGCGAAAGAGTAAACATAACAGTAAAGGTTAGCCTAAAACCAAATGTTGGTCCTGATAAAACAATTTCATTATGTTTCAACGACTCAGTAAATTTTTCTGGATTATTGAATACAACTGATTTGTTTGTTAGCTGGACTTTGTCTGGAAATTCCATTGCAACACCTTCGATGGTGCACATACCTGGAGCATATCAGATGATTGCAAATACAGCAGCAGGATGCAGAGATACAGTAAATGTTCGTGTTTCGATACAGCCCCAAATCATTGCCAATGCTGGAGTTGACCAAAGCATCGAATCTAATCAAATCTTTACGTTACAAGCAACCGGCGGATTGTATTATGAGTGGAGCCCAGTAAGTTTAGTGAGCAATCCCAATATTGCAAATCCAACAATTCTTTTGAATCATGACACAATTTTTGTTTTAACGGTTACCGATAATGCAGGATGTAAAGACACAGATACCGTTAAAATAAAAGTGTTGAACGGTCCAGAAATTTATATGCCCAATGCATTTACACCAGATGGTGATGGACTAAACGAAACCATCAAACCAATATGTACCGGCATTGTTCAATTGGAAAATTTTAAAATATTTGAACGATTTGGCAAACAGGTTTTCGAAACCAATATCATTACAAAAGGATGGGATGGTGTTTACAAAAATGCAAAACAGCCAATTGGCAACTACGTTTACATCATCAAAGCCACCAATAGATTGGGGATTCCAATTTTTAAAAAGGGCAATATTATTTTGATTCGCTAATCATCTCCACTACGTACTACTACTTAATTGACTTAAGTTTAAAGTACCAATTCTGTTTATTAAATCATCATTAAGTTGTAATACGCATTTGTGCTTTTTATTTTGTACTTCATTTAAACGTTGTCGCTTACTTTACAAACTGAGTCTGTTGAAATGTATTAAGTATTTATACGTAGCTGATCTAGGTATATTTGTCTAATTCGGATTAATAATAATTCAATTCAGGTGTAGAAAGCAATTGCAAAATATCTTCGCGAATTCAATTTAAAAACATACGTAATATACCACCCCATGCAAACAGGAACTATATATTTTAAAGAATATGAATGGCAAGGATTACACGAATTGCCATTTTCAAATGAAGCGGCGCAAGTGTTGTTGGTCTTTGCAGAACGAACCATTTTGGAAAGGGATAACATTTTTGGGTTTTTAAAAACATCTTTTCCCAATGCGAACATTATTTATTGTTCATCGGCAGGAGAGATCAACAATATCACCCATTTGGAGCATGCTGCAGTTTGTGTGGTGATGCGGCTAGAAAAAACGCCAATACATTTTGCGCAAGACAACATTCATCATCACAATAGTAGTAGAGAACTCGGCAAATCCATTTCCGAAAAATTACCAACAGAAAACTTGAAATATATTTTGGTGATTGCAGATGGAAATCTTGTAAATGGTGACGAGTTGATAGATGGCATACAATCAGTTATTTCTGATGAGGTGCTCATTACCGGAGGAATTTCTGGAGATGGCGACCGATTTGAAAAAACACTAGTTGGTTTAAATGATGATGTGGCAACAGGAAATGTGGTGTTGATGGGATTATACGGCAATCATATAAAAGTAGGCGCCAGTTTCAAAGGTGGCTGGGATGTTTATGGTCCGGAAAGAATTATTACCAAATCAGACGGAAACATATTGCATGAAATAGATAATGAGAATGCATTGGATTTGTACAAAAAATACTTGGGGAAATATGCAGCAGACTTACCATCTTCAGCATTGTATTTTCCATTAACAGTTAAATCTACCAATGATGAATTTTATGTCGTGCGAACTATTTTATCGATAGATGAAAAAGCCAAGACCATGAAATTTGCTGGGAATTTGCCAGAAGGTGCAACCGTAAGATTTATGAAATCCAATTACGACAGATTGGTGGAAGCCGCATCAGATGCAGGAGAAGCGTCATTGTATGCACACGAAGAAAACACATCAATTGACCTCGCGTTGATTGTAAGTTGTGTAGGAAGAAAATTGGTGCTTTCCAACAGAATAGAAGAAGAGCTAGAAGCAGCAAGAGAATTTTTTAGTGAATCATCTACCGTTGCAGGATTTTTTTCTTACGGTGAAATTGCGCCACAAAATTCAGGCAATAGGAGTTATCTTCACAACCAAACAATTACCATAACTACATTTTCAGAGACGGTATAAACAGCATGTATCATCATCATTTAGTTAGACAAATAAAAAAACATCTTGGAGAAAAAGCATTGGACGATGTTTCGATGCAGCAATTATTTCATTCCATTAGCGATTCTTATTTCAATTATGAGAGAGACAGAGAATTGAGCGAACATGCCTTCTCTATTAATGAAATGGAATACCATAGTGTAAACAGTGCATTAAAAAAGCTGACCATAGAGCTCGATCAAATTGTAAAAGATAGAACAAGAGAGCTGGAAGACATAGCGCAATTTCCTTTAGAAAACCCCAATCCAATTATTCGGGTAAATTTGTCGGGCGATATTCTATTTAAGAATCCAGGAGCCACCAAACTAAACAAAGTTACATTTGAAGGGAAATCATTTTCGCTATCTCAATTCTTCAAAAAAAATATACAATTCATTGCTACCCTTTCGAGTTTTGATTTGATGGTTGGTGATAAACAATATATCTTTTATACCAAACACATCAATCAAAAACACTACGTTAATTTTTACGGTGCCGACGTTACAGAGAAAAACCAGTTAAAAATAATAGCACAAGAAAATTTTCAACGACTTCGTAATTTCTTAGAATCAACAGATGATGCGTATTACATATTATATGCCCAACATAGCGAGAAGAATTTCATCACATCCAAATGGAATTATTTCTTCGGATTTGATTTGTTACAATCGAAGAACATGCTACTCGATAAAAGTGCAAGTGTACATGTAGCTTCACCACGAAAACATTTTAATGCAATCAAAAAATTGGAAATCGGCGAAAAAATGTCGATTCAATATCAGGTAAAAAATAAAACGACGGGTGAGTTGTTTTGGCTTTCCGAAGTATTAAACAAGCATTACGATATCGAATTGGATGATATTGTCATCAGTGGTAGAATATCTGACATTACCAAAGAAATGGAGTTTCAACATCATTTAACTGTTGAAAAAGAAAAGTTAGAATTGCTAACAAGAAATTCTCCAGATATTATTTTGCTTACAGATAAAACTGGATTAATTGAATACGTATCGCCAACGGCTAAACGCTTATTGGGGTATTCTGAAGTAGAGATGTTGGGTAAAAACATACTATACTTTCTTTGCAAGGAGTGCAAACAATCACTCAATAGAATGGGATGGTTAAAAAATATAAAAACCGGGAAAAATACCATAGAATATAGAATGATAGATCATGCGGGTAAAGAAATATGGGTTGAATCTGTTACCTCTATTATTGAAGAAAAAGGTACAAACAATTGGAAAATAATAATGCACAACCGCGATATCGACTCTTTCAAAAAAGCAGAATTGGTATTAAAAGAAAGCGAACAAAAATACCGCGGATTGTTTGAGAACATGCAATTGGGCGTTATGGAAGTAGATATGGAGGAAAAGATAACTTGGGTAAATAGGTCATTTGAACTCATGACCGGCTATACTTTAAAATACCTTAAAGGTAAAACAGCAGTTGATGTGTTTTTGTCTCATTTGCCGGCGAAGAAATTCATGCATAAAGTCAGAAATGACAGAAGCAACAAACTCGAAACCATCTATGAAATAAGAATGAAAAAGAAGAAGGGAGAGCTCATTGATGTGGTCATTAGTGGATCTCCCATCATAGACATAAATGGAAACGTGAAAGGCACAGTAGGTATTCATTGGGATGTGACAGAAATTAGAAGATTGGAGAAAATGATTGAAGAAGAGAAAAGCATACGTGAAAAAGAAATCATGCAGGCAACCATCAATGGAGAAGAGCATCAAAGATCGATTTTAGGCAATGAATTGCACGATGGTGTAGGTCATATTTTAACCTATACCAGTTTGTATTTACAAATGGCATCTGATGCGCCCATTCATTCGCCAGACTTATTTAAGAAAGCGCATGAAAAAGTAGAAGAAGCTTTAAATGAAGTGAGAAGAATATCGCGGAGTTTGGTGCCACCAGCACTTACCGACTTGGGATTGAAAGAAGCATTGGTAGAATTATTCAACCAGCAAAGCCATGTCAACAACATACAATTTACCATCAATACCAATCACACCAATTTTGAAGATATTGATATCAATGCACAACGCAACATATATCGAATTGTACAGGAGCTGATGAACAATACAATTAAACACGCAGCAGCAAAAAATGTTAACTTACATATAGTTGAGGAAAAGACTAAATTCATCATGAAGTATTCAAATGATGGCAAAGCATTCAATACATCAAAAGTAAAAAAGGGAATAGGGTTGCAAAGTATTACCAATAGAACGTATTTTTATGGAGGAGAAACACGTATAGAATCCAAAGTCAAAACTGGCACAACATTTATCATTGAATTACCATTGAAAAACATTCTCAAGCATGACTAAAAAAATTACCATCATCATATTTGACGACCATAATCTCGTAGCAGAAATGTGGTCGGAGTTGATCAATTCGGATGAGCGATTTGCTGTTGTTGCTATTTGCAATGACACCACTGATGCTTCCATTGAAATTGTTAAGTCTAAGCGTCCAGATATAGTGATCATGGACATCAACATTCAACCCATTTCGGGAATTGACGCCACCAAATTGATTAAGAAGGGTTCACCAGGATCAAAAGTAATTGGCGTTTCGATGCACAACCAGCCTTCCTTCGCAAAACGCATGTTGAAAAACGGGGCATTGGGCTATGTAACCAAAAGCAGTCAAAAATCGGAAATGTTTGAGGCCTTATTGTCTGTACATGCCGGAAAAGTTTTTGTGTGCAAAGAAATACAAGAGAATTTATCAAAAATGGTTTTTGAAGATGACGAGCAACCCGATATCAGTAAATTATCGGAACGCGAAATAGAAGTATTGAAACACATTCAAAATGGTTTGTCGTCGAAAGAAATTGCCGAAAAATTATTCTTATCCACCCGCACTGTGGAAGTACATCGTTCCAACGTATTAAAGAAACTCAACCTTAAAAACACGGCCTCTTTGTTAAAATTCATTCACAATTCTTCATTGGACATATAGACATTGGCATTAAAACTTCAGAAATTGGAAAAGGGTTTATTGTTGGCACGATAGTTGAAAATATATAGAGGCTGCAACAATAAAGTAGCTGAATATTAATCCACTATCCGTCATCCAATTATCCTACAGTAAATACCCAATGTCCAACCCTTTGTAAACCAATGGCTTCCGTATCCTAAGGAAACAAACAAAATAGAAAATCATATTGAAGCCATATTGATCCTCGGTAATTTTACCGGGGATTTTTTTATGCATACCCACGTATACAAAATCATTATTTCGAAACCTTAACAATAAGGTAACAATAAAATAATAAACAGGTAACGAGCATGTCGCAGAAAATAGAAAGACTATGTTTTCTTTTGCATCTCAATTTCAATAATAATAATGATGAAAAAATTAATCACAGCGATCTCGGTTATCCTATTGGTTTTTAATGCAGCAATTGCACAAAAAGGAAAAATTACCGGTAAGGTATTCAGTAGCAAAACAGGTGAAGTATTGATTGGCGCTACGGTTTCTATAGAAGGAAAAGGAAAATCTACACAAACAGATCAAAATGGATTTTATTCTATCTCTGGTTTGGGCAAAGGTCAATATACCGTTACATGTTCTTATGTATCCTACTCGAGCAAAACCATGCCAGGCGTAAAATTGGATGCTGATGAAGTGGTTAGTTTTGATATCGTAATGGACAGAGCTGCAGACATGAGTTCGGTAGTGGTAAAAAGCAGTGGAGGATTAAGCAAGCCTAAAGAAACAGTGAGTTCTTTGTTGATTGCTCAAAAAAACAGCGCCAGTGTAAGTGATGGTATTTCTGCAGAAACAATTAAAAGAACGCCAGATAGAAATACAGGTGATATCTTAAAAAGAGTAAGTGGTGCAAGTTTGCAAGAAGATAAGTTTGCCGTAATCAGAGGTTTGAACGATAGATACAATGCTGCTTATTTGAATGGCGCACCTTTGCCAAGCTCTGAGAGTGATAGAAAAGCATTCGCTTTCGATATATTTCCAGCCAATATGTTGGACAACTTGGTGATTTATAAAACAGCAACACCCGATATGCCTGGTGAGTTTGCTGGCGGACAAATAGTGATTAACACCAAAGGCATTCCAACAGAAAATTTCCAATCGTTTACTTATGGTATGGGTTTCAACACCATCGGAACTTTCCAAAATAAAAAATACTATGAAGGTGGACAGTGGGATTTCTTAGGAATAGACAATACCCGCGGATTGTCTAAAAACATGCCCGACATTGTTACATTTAGAAATTTGAGCAATGCAGATAGAATTCCATATGCAAGATCTTTCCAACCAAAAAACTGGTCATTGCTCAACAAGCAAGCATTGCCAAACACCAATTTGCAATACATCATTGGTAGAAACTTCCAACGCAAGGAGAAAGATTTTATCGGATTTATTTTCTCTGTTACCTATCAAAAAACATTAACCAAAAATGAAGGTGACAGATTGTTTTATGCTCCTGAATATGATAATGCTGTTCAGCGTACGTATAAAGAAGAAAGCTACAACACCCAAACTTTATTGGGCGCTATTGCGAATTTGTCAGTAAAAATCAACAACAACCACAACTTCAGCTTCAAGAATATTTACAGCATCAATTCTGATGACAGGGTGTTGACAAGAGAAGGAATCAACGATGTAATTAACGATCCTAGCATTTATTTCAAATCGTATGCATTGTGGTTTACCAGCAATAAAATTTACTCTTCTCAATTGATTGGCGAACATTATTTGCCAACTTCAAAAATTAAAATCAATTGGGTGGCATCGTACTCAAATATCAACAGAGAAGTTCCTGCTTTAAGAAGAATGGCATTCGATAGTTCAGCTGGTAGCGCAAGTTACACCGCAAAATTATTTGACACCAGTCCGGTAGATAATGACAATACAGCTGGTTTGAGTTTTTATTCAACAAACAAAGAGTTGGTGACGAACTTCAAATTTGATGTATCTAGAAATTTCAAATTCTCTAGTAAAATACAGTCGTTGTTTAAAGTGGGTGGATACTATCAAATGAGAGATAGAAAATTCAATCCAAGATTGTTGGCCATCTGCAACTACAACAGCAATACATTTGATCAAAATTTATTAAGCTTATCACCATCTACTATTTTCAACAACAGCAACATGGGTTACATTGGTGGTGGAAAAACAGGATTTAATTTGAAAGACATCACAGAGATCAGAGATTTGTATACAGCAGGTACTGAATTGTATTCTTATTATGGAATGGCAGATCAACGTTTTGGCAAATTGGTTAGGTTGATTTATGGTGCAAGAGTAGAAGATTTTCATCAAACTTTGAATGCAGAGTTCAATCAGTTTACGCCGGTTAGAGTGAACACGAGAAAAATGGATGTATTGCCTTCAGCAAACTTGGTTTTGTCTGTGAGCAACAAACAAAATGTGAGATTGTGTTATTCAAGAACCATCAACAGACCAGAGTTTAGAGAATTGGCTCCGTTCTTGTTCCGCGATTACACCATTAAATATGCTGTTTTTGGAGATACCACTTTGAGAAGAGCGTCTGTTGAAAATTATGATTTGCGTTACGAATTTTTCCCAGGAAAAGCACAGTTGATTTCTGTGTCTGCATTCTACAAGAAATTTACAGATCCAATTGAGTTGATTTCTGTTCAAAACCAAGATAAAACCTTATCATACAGAAATACACCATCATCAGAAATTAAAGGGGCAGAATTGGAAGTGCGCACAGTATTGGGTAGTTTATTCCAAAGTGCATCGAGCTCAATTTTAAGCAAAATCACTTTCTTTGGAAACTTCACATATATCCAATCAAAAGTTAACTTGAAAGTTACTGATACCACCAATTTCTATTACAAAGAAGGACGTGTGATGCAAGGACAATCTCCTTATGTTGTCAATGGCGGATTTACTTATCAGGATGATGAGAAAAACATGTCTGCTACAGTTTCTTTCAACAGATATGGACAAAGAATTTTCTTGGCAAGTAACGGAGATGCGTTACAAAATGGAGAATTGATTGAACCAAATTTATGGGAGAATGGAAGATCACAGTTGGATTTCCAAATCACCAAATCTTTCCCTAAAAACAAGTTGGATTTGAAAATTAATGTGAAAGACATTTTAGCACAAAAATTGGTTTTCTTTGAAGATACCAACAACAACAAAAAATACGATAAAGTTGGAGATGCGTTGAGATCTTCACAAACATTCGGAAGAGTTATTTCTTTCACGCTGTCTTACAAATTCTAAATTATATTTAAAAATAAATTGAATAATCCCTGGGTTTTCGCCCGGGGATTTTTTTGTTCCAAAATCATTCCCAGAACAATATTAAAATATTTGAAACTTCCAAATTATACGAGCAGAAATTGGCTAAAAAGCAGCTATAATTTCTATTTTTTTTGAAAAAAATGAAGAAAAAAATCTGTTCATATTCGCATAACCTTTAGGTAACGATTTGTTAACAATAAGGGTGGTTTTCCTTAACATTCAAATGCAATATTTGCACTGCCATTTTTAAAACCGGCGTAAATAATATGAAAAAATTTTTAACACTTCTTGCCTTGATTGTTGCGGTTGCTACAACACAAGCGCAAAACCCATTTTTCGATGTGGTAAATTACAGAGGTGCATTTGCACCTGCCCCAGCGTCTCCTTGGACAGACGGATGGGTAAATTGGGATCCTCAGCATGTTGAGTATGCTGCCCCAACAAAAACTGTTAGTGGAAACATTACAGTTAACACAACTTGGAAATCAGATAGCGTAATCTTGCTTTCTGGTTTGGTTTACGTTAAACCAGGTGCTACATTAACCATCTTGCCAGGTACAATTGTACGTGGAGATGCTACTGTTGCAAACAGTTCTTTGGTTATCACCAAAGGTGCTAAAATCAACGCAATCGGTACTTCAACCAACCCAATTGTTTTTACATCTAGTAGAGATACTGGTGCAAGAGTAAAAGGAGATTGGGGTGGTATCATCATCTTGGGAAAATCTACTGTAAATAAAGTTGGTGGAGTAGGTAATATCGAAGGTATTGCTACTTCTGCTGATACTGAATATGGTGGTGGTACAACTCCAGATGATAACGATAACTCTGGTAACTTAAAGTTTGTTCGTATCGAGTTTGGCGGATACATTTTCAACACAGACCAAGAAATCAATGGTTTGACATTGGGTGCTGTGGGTAGAAATACCATCATCGATTACGTACAATGTTCTTATATCAATGATGATGCGTTTGAGTGGTTTGGTGGTACAGTTAACTGTTCTCACTTGGTTGCTTACAAATGCTTGGATGATAACTTTGATACGGATAACGGATATTCTGGATCAGTTCAATTTTGCTTAGGCGTTCGCGACCCAGGAATTTCTGATCAATCTACAGGTTCAACTTCAGAAGGTTTTGAGTCTGATAACGATGCTGCAGGTTCTACAAATGCTCCTCAAACATCTGCAGTATTCAGTAACGTTACTGATATCTCTGGTTTCAGAGGTACTACAACTACTTCTTACCCTTCTACTTTCAGATTCAGAAGAGGTGCTCGTATCCGCAGAAACTCTGGTTTGAAATTGTTGAACAGCATTTTGATGGATGCTCCTTATGGTGTATTCATTGATGGTGCTCCTTGTCGTGCAAACTTACAATCAGGTGTCACTGTTTTCAAAAACAACATCGTTGCTGGTAACGTTCTTGCTGTAGATCCAACAACAACAGGATATGCTACTGTAAAAGATTCATTATTTAACGCTGCACAATTTGATAACGATTCATCTGCGTCTACATCAGGAATCTTGGTTAACCCTTACGATTATTTAGCGCCAGATTATCGTCCGGTGGCTACAACTTCATTGGCTTTGTCAAATGTAAACTTTACAGACGCTTCAATCGTTGGTAGAACAATTGTAATTTCTGCTGCTTCTCACATCAGAGAAGTTTCTTATCGTGGTGCATTTGCTCCATCACCTTCTACTATGTGGACAGACGGATGGACAAACTGGGATCCAATCAATGCTTCTTACCCAAGTACAACGGTTACGGTTAATAGCAACATCACTTCTAACACTACATGGACTTCTGCTAACACTTATTTGTTAAGTGGATTGGTTTATGTAACTGCTGGAGTTACTTTAACAATCGAGCCAGGAACAATCATCAAAGGAGATGCAACTGTTTCAAACTCATCTTTGATCATTACCAAAGGTGCTAAAATCAATGCAGTTGGTACAGTAGATCGTCCAATTGTATTTACTTCAAGTAAAGACAGTGGAACAAGAGCTAAAGGTGATTGGGGTGGTATCATCCTTTTGGGTAGAGGTGCTGTAAACAATTCTTTGGGTATTGCTAACATTGAAGGTATTGCGGTTTCTACCAATACTGAATATGGTGGTGGTGCTACACCAAATAGCAACGATAACTCAGGTACAATGAAATATGTTCGTATCGAGTTTGGTGGTTATATTTTCAATACAGATCAAGAGATCAACGGTTTAACAATGGGTGCAGTTGGTCGTGGTACTGTTATTGATTTCGTACAATGTTCTTACATCAATGATGATGCATTTGAGTGGTTTGGTGGATCAGTTAACTGTGCACACTTAGTAGCTTACAAATGCTTGGATGACAACTTCGATACAGATTTCGGTTTCAACGGTGCAGTACAATTCTGCTTAGGCGTTCGTGATCCATTGATCTCTGATCAATCTTCAGGTTCAACTTCAGAAGGTTTTGAATCAGATAACGATGCTGCTGGTTCTTCAAACAGCCCACAAACAAGAGCTATTTTCAGTAACGTAACTGATATCTCTGGTTTCTATGGTACAAAAGTTTCATCTTATGCTTCTACTTTCAAATTCAGAAGAGGTGCTCGTATCCGTAGAAATTCTGGTTTGAGATTGTTCAACAGCATTTTGATGGATGCTCCATTTGGTCTATATATTGATGGATCTGCTGTTCGTGCAAACTTACAGTCTGGTGTTACCAAATTCAAAAACAACTTGATTGCAGGTTCGTTAATCGCATTAGATACAGCTTCTTATTCAAGAGGTACATCTGCTGCTTACGCTGCAATCCGTGATTCAATCTTTGGATCAGGTACTGGTTTATTCAAAAATGACACATTGTCTACAACTGCAGGTGTATTAACTACTCCATACAACTACTTGGCTCCTGATTACCGTCCAGCAACTGCTTCATTGGCATTAACTGGTGCTGCATTTACTGATGCTGCTTTCAACGGTTTAATCGCTCCATGTGATGAGGTTAACGCTCCAGCTGCTATGACTGGTAACAGCAATTTATTCAATTGTGTATTAAGTGGTCAAGTATATAGCATTCCAGCTATTGCTAACGCTTCTAACTACTATTGGACAGTTCCAGTTGGTTGTACAATCACTGCTGGTCAAGGTACAAGAACAATCACTGTAACTTTTGCAACTACTTTCGTTACCGGTACTATCAATGTAGTTGGTAAAAACGATTGTGGTAACTCATCAGTTGCTGCTTCTAAATTGATCTCTAAAACTACGTTAGGTGCTCCAAGTGTAATCACTGCGCCAGTAGGATTTACAACTAACGTATGTTCAATTGTAAGTGTTGATACTTCATTGACTTACAGCATCACAACAGTAGCAGGTGCTACAAACTACGTTTGGACTAACCCATCAAACACTACAATTGTTTCTGGTCAAGGTACAAACTCAATCAAATTGAAATTCTTAGCTGGTTTCACATTCACTGTTGGTGATTCATTAAGAGTATATGCTACTTCTGGTTGCAAAACTTCAGCAGTAAAAGCTTTGGCTATCAAAACGATTTTGCCAACTGCTCCAGCTTCTATCACAATCGCTTCGATTGCTGCTAATGTTTGCGGTGCTAGAACGTATCGTTACAGTGCTCCAGCATTACCTGCAGGTGCAACGGGTTACTTATGGTCATTGCCTACAGGTGCTGTAGGATCTACAGGTTCTTTGGATTCAGGTTCATTGAGCGGAAGAGTAATCGTTATCAAATACACTAGCAATGATGCAGTTTCTGCTGTTGTTGGTTTAGTTGATTCAATCAAAGTTCGTTACACTTCAAATTGTGGATTAGGATTAATCAAAGGTGCTAAATTGTCTAACACTAAATTATCTGCTCCAGCTGCTCCATCTGCCATTGTTATCAATGCATTGGGTGCTACAAACTGTGGCGAACCAAGATACCGTTACATCGCTCCAGCTGTATTGCCAGTGGCAACTACAACTGCAGGTGCTGCAACAGGTTACAGCTGGTCTATCCGTGGTCAATGGACTTTGGGTGGAAACGCAGTATTGGATTCAGGTGATTTGACTTCACAAAAAATCGTTATCAGATACTTAAACGGAAACGTAAAAGTAGCTGGTGATAGCGTTAAATTACAATACACTTCTGATTGTGGATTGGGTTCTTTCAAAGCGTTGACTTTGTCTAACACTGCAACTGGTACAGCTGCTCCAGCTAAACCGGCTTCAATCACTATCGCAATCGTAGATACAACCATCTGCGGTGGTAGAAAATATCGTTACACAGCTCCAGTACTTCCTGCTGCTACTGCAGTATTTGCTGCTCCAAGTGGTTACGTTTGGACTTTACCAACTACATCAATTGGTGCAGTATTGGATTCAGGTTCATTAACTGGAAAAGTAATCGTTGTTAGCTACACTAGCAATAACGCTGCTGCAACAGGTGATAGCATGTACTTGCAATATTCATCTGCTTGCGGATTGAGCGCAGTAAAAGGACAAAAATTAACCAACTTGTTAAAAGCAAATTGCTTGGTAGGTTCAACTCCAGTTTACTCTAGAACAATCAACACAGCTAACGGTTACAAAGCAACTGTTGCTCCAAATCCAAACAACGGTAACTTCACAGTTAGAGTTGAAACAGGAATTGCTGCTAAAACAAATGCTACTATCCAAATCCTTGATATGAACGGTCGTTTGGTTTCTCAAATCAACACTGTAAACAACAACGGATTGGTTGCTGCTAACATCAACAACAACAACTTGAACAACGGTATCTATATCGTTAAGTACACAGTTGGAAATGTTACCAACACCATCAAAATGGTAGTTCAGAAGTAATCTTTAGGTATTTCACACTTGTGAAATATCAAAACATAACTCCAAAAAGGGTCGCTGATTTCAGCGGCCCTTTTTGTTTTTTACCAATTCAACACCATCATATTTTAAACCAACACTTACAATTTTTCTTGTTAAATGGAATTCAAATGTTGTTTTATCAACTGCTCAACAAAGCATGATCACTTTTTCTCTACGTTAAGAAAATGAAAACAGAATGTTTCCTAATCTTCAAGTAATTGTTAACAATTTTGTTTTGTGCTTGCACTTTTGTTTGTAATAATATATTTGTGTGCTGCAATAAATAAATGCGTTTATTGTTAACCGTTATTAATCTTTCACCCTTGAATTATTGATTCTTTTTTTATTTCAAACAAACATAAAAAACACAAACACATGAACACAAAAAACAAAAACTTGAGATTTTCTCTGTTTTTGCTAATGATGTTTGGTGTAGCAAATTTGCTTACTTCAAGCCTTTTTGCTCAATCAAACTGCGGCAACGACAGTGTTAAGCCAACGATTTACTTAAATGCGTCGGTGATTAACACATTGGGTATTCAAGGTATTACCAGTTCAAAGACACCGTACTTGCAGTCGCTAAAAGCGGGCGTGTACTTTAAGTCATTGATGAGTGTACCTGATACGATTAATGGTTACAGAATGGTAGGTATCCC
>CAIQHJ010000008.1 GCA_903871575.1 uncultured Bacteroidota bacterium | reverse complement strand
TGCACAAATTTGTTTGGCAAATATTTCGCTGAAAGATTTTTTGAATCATGCTGTTATTCCATATGAAACGGACGAAATAACCAGATTAATTATGGATGGCCATGATAAAGCAAGTTTCGATCAGATCAGTGGGTTTACGGTCGGCTCGCTTCGCGATTGGTTGCTCAGTGATCAGGTTGATGGTGTCGTTATCCAGCAATTGAAATATGCATTTACACCTGAGATGATTGCAGCTGTCAGTAAAATAATGCGCAATCAAGATTTGATTTTAGTTGCAAAAAAATGTACGGTAATTACAAGATTTAGAAATACAATAGGTTTGTCAGGCAGGCTATCTACCCGACTTCAACCCAATCATCCCACAGATGATTTAAAGGGAATTGCAGCGTCTGTTGTAGACGGTTTATTTTATGGAAACGGCGATGCAGTTATTGGTATAAACCCCGCAACAGATAACCCAGGAAAAGTTGGTTCTATTTTGTCTATGCTCGATGAAATAATTACTGCATTTGAAATTCCTACCCAATCTTGTGTGTTGAGTCATATAACCACTACAATAGCGCTCATCAATAAAAATGCACCGGTTGATTTGATATTTCAATCTATTGGTGGAACAGAGAAAACCAATACAAGTTTTGGTATCAATCTAGCTTTATTAAAAGAAGCTTATGATGCAGGCCTTAGTTTAGGTAGGGGGACAATTGGTCATCAAATGATGTATTTTGAAACGGGCCAGGGTTCTTCATTATCGGCTAATGCCAACGAAGGTGTAGATCAACAAACCTGTGAAGCAAGGGCTTATGCGGTTGCTAGAATCTTCAATCCTTTTTTGGTGAACTCGGTGGTAGGTTTTATTGGACCCGAATACTTGTATGATGGCAAGCAAATAACACGAGCAGCATTAGAAGATCATTTTTGTGCCAAGGTGCTTGGACTTCCAATGGGTATGGATATTTGTTATACCAATCATGCAGAAACAGATCAAGATGATATGGACAATGTTTTGGTGTTGATGGGTGCTGCTGGATGCAATTTTATTATGGGTGTTCCTGGGGCAGATGACATCATGCTCAATTACCAATCTACATCCTTTCATGATGCATTGTTTGTTCGAAAAGTGCTCAATTTAAAGCCTGCACCAGAATTTGAAAATTGGTTGTGTAAGCAAGGAATACAAAATGAGCACGGAAAATTAATACACACCACTCATCAACATCCATTATTACAATACGCAACATAATGAAAAGAGAAAATGAAATCGTAATGGTTGATGCATGGCAGTCGTTGAAAAAATTTACGGATGCGAGAATAGCATTGGGAAGAACGGGCGTATCGATTCCAACAAATGAACATTTACAATTTAAGATGGCACACGCTTTTGCTAGAGATGCGGTTTATACATTATTGGATACGCCTCAGCTACAATTAGAACTGACATCGCTACATTTGCCGCATCATATTTTACAGAGTTGTGCAATCGACAAAAAACAATATTTGCAAAGGCCAGATTTGGGAAGGCAACTTCATCCGCAAGCTATAGCCATTCTCAAAAAAGAAAATACACCAATTCCATTTGACATCTGCATCAATATCACAGATGGATTATCGGCCGACGCCATCAACAAGCATGCAATTCCCCTGTTTCGTATTTTAATTCCAGCATTAAAAGCTTGTCAATTTTCCATCGCTCCAATTTGCATTATAGAAAATGGACGGGTTGCCATCAGCGACTATACCGGCAATCTTATCAATGCCAAATTATCCATCATTTTGATTGGCGAACGTCCGGGATTAAGTGCTACCGATAGTTTGGGCGTTTATTTAACTTATGGACCGAAGGTTGGTAATACAGATGCGTTTCGTAATTGTGTTTCTAATATTCGACCAGCAGGTTTGACATATGAAACGGCTGCAAAAAAAATAATCCAGTTGGTTCAAGCATCCATGCGTTTACAACTTACGGGAGTTGAGTTAAAAGACAATGACGAAGATTTGATTTCCATAATTCAATAACCAGCCTTGGCGCCTCCAATATTTTCAATTGGATGCCAGGTTGTTTTTACTTCCTGAAAGTCATTGATAAAGTAGGGAGATTGTGTGTTGTCATCCATCCACTTTTCGTTTTCATAAAAACTAGTGCGCTTCACATTTACTGCCGCATTTTCTTTGATCATTTTGATGGCTGTTGCATCTGATTCTGAAAAGCAAACTGCATTAACATCCATGTGATTGGAAAGGTGTGGCAATAATTCTGCTAGTTTGCCGGTGAGTATATTCACTACGCCTGCAGACAGATCTGAACTGTTTAGCACTTCTGCAAATGTTACCGCACACAATGGTTTTGTTTCAGCAGCTAATATAACACAGGTGTTTCCTCCGGCAATAACAGGTGCTACAACTGATACCAATCCAATTAATGAGGAATGCTGTGGGGCAACAATTGTAACCACTCCCATCGGCTCCAAGACAGAGAAATTAAAATGTGCTGAAGCTACGGGGTTTAC
>CAIQHJ010000007.1 GCA_903871575.1 uncultured Bacteroidota bacterium | reverse complement strand
GCATTGATGATTGGCCAGGTTCCAGTAGTTGTTCCCATTACATAGGGATAACCGTATTTATCAAATTTCAATCCATACACGATGTCCATTCCATTGGTTCCGATGTAAGTTGATTTCATAGTACCGGTACCGTCTAAACGCATTTGTAAAACAAATCCATCTGTAATGCCACCTCTGTATGAACTATACAAAACGCCTGGTTGATTTCCGGGCAAGTTGCTGCTAGTGGTTCCTCCTGCAACATATAGATTGTTGGTTATGGGATCGATGCTGCTGCTGAAACAACCATCGTCTCCAGTTCCGCCAAAAAAGCTACCAAAAAGATACGCCGATAAATTCGCATTAAATTTAAGAACCAGTCCATCTTGCAAACCACCACCAAACGCATTGTTGGGATTCAACGCATTGCCTCGGGTAGGAAAATTTGCAGATTGTGTACAAGAAGCAAGAATGATGTTGTTCTCATTGTCAAGTATCACTTCGCTTCGCGCATCATCGCCATAATTTTGTCTTAGTCTATCTGCTCCATCTGGTGATTCGTATTTGGAACGAATATTTACTCCGTCATTTCCAGTTCCGCCAATTCGAACAGAGCCAATCAATGCCGTACCAGTAGCATTAAATTTAGTGATGACAATATCGTTGTTTCCACCCGAACCAATTAAAGGAATGGTAGTTGGATAATCGCTTGAGGAAGATCTGCCCGCAACAATTAGATTACCATTTGCATCTACAATCATGCTGTGTGGTTGTTCATTGAAACGGCCGCCGATATAAGTTGCGTATAACCTATTGTCTCCATTCGAACTAAATTTCATGATGGATATATCGTGTGGTTTTAAAGATCCTTCATACACACCATTGGCAAATGTGGTTTGAAAAGCGCCTGTTGAAACAGGGTAGCCGTTACCAAAAGAAATACCTCCAGCATAGAAGGTTCCATCTGGACCAGGTGTTGCGGTATATCCCCAATTGTCGCTGGTGCTGCCCGTGAAAGTCGAAAAAATTAAAGTTGGATCAATAATTAATTTTTTGTGTGGATTGTATTTATCCAATTTGAATAATATCGTATTCCCATTTAACACAAAATCACATTGTATCGATTGTTTTATACCATTGTCATTTATTTGATAACTATATGGACTCGATTCTTTCAATTCACCAGCGGATGTAGATATCAGTAACTCGTTGTTTTTAATCAACAGTTTTTCTGCACCTGTATATTCAATTTTTATTGCAGAGGGGTCGGCGCCAGGATTTAAAATGAAATCATATTTTAATTGATCGCCCAAACTGTAATACCTTAAATCAATTTGCGGATAAATATTTTTATAGGTAACGCCCTGGTATATACGACAATTGCCAGCCCATTTCGATTGATCATTTCCGAGAAAATAATTGTTGTAGGTATTCATTTTCTTTTCTGGTAATAGCATGCAGTTTTTTTCTGCACCAATAAAAGAAACGCGATAGGCATGAGAACGTAGCGTTTTTTTCTCGTTGATATTTAATTTTGATTGCTGTGTACCATGCGCAATTGCTGCAATTTGATTGAGGTCATCTGAATGATGAAGCAGCACCATGAAGCCATTTTCTTCTATAAAAAAAGCGCCATTGCTGAATTCGGATTTGTATTGAATACCTTTTTCCCATTGACCTTTGTTCTCAACGAAATTCAATTGCGCCCAAATGGGATTGCTACAGATGAAAAGTAAACAGCCTAAAAAGTATTTCACCATTCGCATTTGAAAATTTTTACTCAACAATTTAATCATAATAATGCAGAATTTCAATGACAAAAAGAATGGAAGTTGAACAGTATCGAATTGATTAAAAATTAACCATTTAGGCAATTTTGCTCCAGGCAGTTTTTCCCCTTTGCGATTGCAAGAATAGCTTAAGCGGCTGATTGTCTGGTTGATTCAATTCAAAATCATTCAATAAAATAGCGGTCACTTCTTCCCGAGCAACTTCCAACATGGCTTTATCATCAACAATACTTGCCAATTTAAACTGCAATGCACCACTCTGCTTGGTACCTTCTATTTCACCTGGGCCTCTCAACTCCAAGTCTTTTTCTGCAATTTTGAAACCATCATTGGTACCCGTCATAATTTTCAATCTTTCTCTAGCGTCATTGGATAATTTCTGCCCCGACAATAAAATACAATAACTTTTTTCTGAGCCCCTGCCTACCCTACCTCTCAACTGATGCAATTGTGATAGTCCAAATTTCTCTGCGCTTTCAATCACCATCACACTGGCATTGGGTACATTTACTCCAACTTCGATAACCGTAGTACCCACCAAAATCTGTGTATCGCCGGATGCGAATTTTTGCATGTTGGAATCCTTTTGATCAGCAGGTTGTTTGCCGTGTACCATGCTGATCCAATACTTGGGTTCAGGAAAAAAAGATTTTACTTCCTCATAGCCCTTCATCAAATTCTCGTAATCGAGTTTGCTGCTTTCTTCAATCAACGGATAAATCAAATATGCTTGTCGGCCTAAACCAATTTGTTCTTTTATAAAATCCATTATTTGTGGACGTGCTTGTTCAAATCGATGTAAAGTGGTGATGGGTTGTCGGCCCGGCGGCAGTTCATCAATAACGCTATAATCCAAATCTCCATAAACCGTTAGTGCCAATGTTCTGGGTATTGGCGTAGCCGTCATTACTAAAATATGCGGCGGTATGGTATTTTTTTTCCAAAGTTTTGCTCGTTGTGCCACACCAAATTTATGTTGTTCATCCACCACTGCAAATCCAATATTTTTGAAGATGACATTGTCTTCAATGATGGCATGTGTTCCAATTAAAATATCGATGCTTCCATCTTCACAGCCCAGTAAAATGGGTTTGCGCATTTTTGCTGTTACAGAACCTGTGAGCAATTGAACTTTTACTGGAAGATTTTTCAATTGGGCAGAAATGGTATTGTAATGTTGCTGTGCCAATATTTCTGTGGGTGCCATCAATACACTTTGAAATCCATTATCGGCTGCAATGAGCATCGACAACAAAGCCACCATGGTTTTCCCACTGCCCACATCTCCTTGTAACAAACGATTCATTTGATGTCCGCTCGCTGTGTCTTTTCTGATTTCCTTCAACACATTTTTTTGTGCATTGGTTAATTGAAATGGCATCTCATTTTCGAAAAAATTAGAAAACAAGTTGCCTACTTTTTGAAAAATTAAACCCTTGCTAAATTGGTTGCGTTTGATTTTTATCAATTGAATTGAAAACTGCGCAAAGAAAAACTCTTCAAATTTCAATCTTCTTAACGCTTGTTGGTATTGCTGTTCATTGATGGGTAGGTGAATCTGATGAAAAGCAGCAAATCGTTTCATCAGTTTATATTTCTCCAAAAGCTGTAGTGGTAAATTTTCTGGTAAATCTTTTTCAGATATTTTAGAAAACAGTTCTACAGTCAATTTATTGAATGCTTTGCCGGTTAATCCTTTGGCTTTTAATTTTTCGGTGCTGGGGTAAATGGGTTCTAAAAATGCTTTTCCTCCTGCTGTTTGGCTATTGTAAATTTCAATTTCTGGGTGCGCCATTTGTGGCTTGTTCATAAAAAAACCTACTTTCCCAAATGCCAGATAATTGTGACCAACAACCAACATTTTTTCTACCCAATTGATGCCTTGAAACCAAACCAATTCAATAGAACCAGTGTTGTCTTGTAGATGAACAATTAATCTCCGACTTCTTTTTTCACCAACAATTTGCATTTGAATCAATCGACCAGCCACCTGGGCATATTCTGTTTGGTAATTCAGCGATTGAATGAGATCTACTTTTGTTTTGTCTACATGTCGAAGCGGATAATGTTCGAGTAAATCTTTGAAGCAGAAAATACCCAACTCTTTCCGGAGTAAATCGCCTTTCAATGCGCTTATGCCGGTGAGGTATTCAATGGGTGTATTTAATATGTGGCTATTTGTATTGATGTAAAAAACTTTATACAAATATATTCAAGCTGTTGCAGGAAATTAATGTCTTTGTGAACGATTTTTTGGGAAGAATTTTCTTTTTGCACCTTGTTGGTTAGCGCTAGATGTGGATGTATATTCTGGCACAGGCCCTAGTGCTTCTGGCACCTGCCCTTTTGGAACGGGTTCGCCTAATAATTTTTCGATTGCGGAGAATTTTCTTTGTTCTGCAGTAGACACCAATGTTATAGCTGTGCCGTCTGCCATTGCTCGGGCGGTTCTGCCTATGCGATGCACGTAATCTTCCCCATCATGTGGCACATCAAAATTGATAACCAATTCTATATTGTCAATATCAATTCCACGACTTAAAATGTCTGTTGCAATTAAAATAGTTAAACGCCCGCTTCTAAATTGGCTCAACACGTCTTCTCTTTTATCTTGTTCTAAATCGCTATGAATTTCATCGGCATTAAAACCAGCGCGTTTTAAATCTCGGGTGAGTTGTTTTACACTTTGTTTGCTGCTGCAAAAAATTAAGGTGTTGTTGAACTGACTATTTTTGAGTAGATGGGTAACCAATGGGATTTTCTGGGTGTCGTACACGATATACGCCAATTGGATTATTTTTTCGGGAGGCTTACTGATAGCGATGTTTACTTCAATAGGTTGATGTAAAATTTTTCTAGCAAGTTCACGTATTTTATGAGGCATGGTAGCCGAAAAAAGTAGATTCTGTCTTTTCGGAGGAAGGTGTTTAATGACAAACATGATGTCATCGAAAAATCCCATGTCCAACATTCTGTCGGCCTCATCCAACACCAAATATTTTAACCCTTGTAGTTTTACATATCCCATTTTGATGTGCGACATCATTTTACCTGGCGTACAAACAACAATATCTGCACCCATGCTAACCGCCTTTTTTTCTTGAATGAAAGCATTACCATCACCACCACCATAAATTGCAATCGAACTGATGCTGGCAAAATAGGAAAACCCTTCTAGATGCTGTGCAATTTGAATAGCCAACTCTCTGGTAGGCACAATCACCAATGCCGAAATGGTATTGCCTTGTTCTACATCTGTAATGATTTTATGAATCAGTGGGAGTAAGAATGCAGCAGTTTTGCCAGTGCCTGTTTGCGCAGAGGCGATAATATCTTTACCGGAAAGTATATGGGGGATAACTTGTTCTTGCACTGGAGTAGCATCTTCATATCCAGCAGCATCAATGCCTTCCATCAATCGTTCATCAAATCCAAATTCTGTAAACTTCAAAGCTAGCTAATTATTTTTGTGAAGATGATGCATTTTTGAATGGCAAGTGTAATGTGTAACTTGCATTCAAATGAATACCATGATAAAAGTTGGGCAATACAATGAATTAAAAGTACTGAGGATAGTAGAATTCGGATTGTACCTAGATGATGGAAACGATGGCATTCTCTTGCCTAAAAGATTTATGCCAGTGGGCGCAAAACCCGATGATGTGCTGCGTGTTTTTATTTACCACGATGGTGAAGAAAGATTGATTGCAACAACACAAAAACCTTATGGCATACTTGGAGACATTGTAAAATTAAAAGCGGTAAGTGTTACACCACAAGGGGCGTTTATGGATTGGGGTTTGATGAAAGATTTGTTTGTACCCAAATCGCAACAACTTCAAAAAATGATGCCAAACGGTAGATATTTGGTGAAAATAGTAATTGATGAACAAACAGGTAGATTGGCTGCAACAGAAAAAATAGATTCGTTTTTGAGCAACGATATCCTTACTGTAAAAGAATTGGAAGAAGTTAATTTAACGGTTTACAGAAGGACAGATATTGGGTATGTGGTGATCATCAACAACCAACACACAGGCGTATTGCACCACAATGAAATTTATAGAAACATTACTGATGGCGATCAGTTTAAAGGATTCATAAAAAAAATCTATGTCAAAGACAATAAAATTGATGTAGCTGCAGGAAAGCCCGGTTATCAGCGAGTGGAAGACGAAGCCGATAAAATCTTGCGTTTGTTAAAAGAAAACAATGGCTTCCTTTCCTATCACGACAAGAGTTCGCCAGATGATATTTATGCATTTTTCGAAATGAGTAAAAAAACTTTCAAGATGACCATTGGAAACTTGTATAAAAAGCAACAAATTGATTTTGAAAAAGATGGCATTCGTTTAAAATAAAATGGTAATTACATGGGATAATATTGTATCAAAACAATTTTTTGGTACTGTTCTAATATTCCTTCGTCAACAAATTCAACATCACCGCCACTAGCCAATACTTTTTCTATAACATCATCTACAGCATCTTTGATAAAAAAAGCATTTTCAATAAAATCGTCTTTTTTAAAAATAATTTCGGGCGAATCGCTTTGTTTGGCTGGATATAAATAATTTTTTTCTACAACCAACAGCTTGCCTCTTTTTTGCTCAGCAGCTTTCCAAACTGCGTTCATGCCAATAGCTAATTTTTTATTCCCCATGGCTTCATCTATTTGATTGAGTGTCTTTTTTTGAAGAATTTTTTTCCAATCAGACAGATATGGCTGCATTATTTTTTGGAAAGTTGATTCTGTATTTTCTTCGTAATTACCAGGTATATAATCAATCACTTTTTTTAAATTGTGAGAAATGGATTTGAAATGGCCCAAGATTTTGGGTGCACCCATCACAAATAAAGGCAGGTTGTAAGATTTTAAAAGCAACGACAACCCATTGTCTGTGTGCTGCAAAAACTTATCCATCAAAATTTCTTTCCTTTTGTTTTCATCAGAGAAGTTGGCAATTTTTTCGCCTATGTCATTTTTATATGCTTCAATATTATCGGGAACATTTAACGTAACCCTTACAAAATGTTTGGTGTTGCCCAAGAAAATTTTTGTCCAGTTGCTACTTAAAACTACCAACAAATATTTATGAATTTCCTTTTTACTATAGATCAAATCTCTAATTTCAAAAGAGTCATCAATAATAATTTTTTCTTCGACTGCAATATCTAGATAATATGTTTTCTCTACTAAGGGGGATATAAATATGGCAACACTTTGTTTGTGGGTATTGTAATTGATATTGTTTAGCGCATGATGTAATTTTTGCAACACGGGCAAAGCTTTCTCGGATGTATAATTCTTTTTTATTTCTTTTTCAATTTGATCAGCTGCTACTTTTAATTTGTAATCGATTTCTTTTTTTAACGACATTTTTGGGTTGAAGGGCATCAACAAAGAAATACAGGGTAAATATTTGGTAGCGGTTAAAACATCGTCGTATGATTCAGTTACATTCATTTCCATAATCTTAAATTTATTGGTAAAAAAATATTGTTTCTTATTATACTTGTTGTGCTTTTAATAACTGTTTTTTTAATAGCAACTATAGCATTTGTTAAGATTGATGCATACTTGACTGATGTACAATTAAGTCATATAAAAACCACAAGCAGATTAAAATGATGTGCCTAATCAAAAGCCATATTTGTTTAATAACTAAAATGGTTATTGTCCATGACAACAGCTGAATATTGTTTAAATCAGTTGCGTTCTGTAGATTTTCCATTTCTATATCAGATTAGAGATTTCCCTTTAAGATGCAATGAAATGAGCACGATGAGCAATCCCATTACGATACAATACACATCAAACCAAACTGATGTGTTTAATATCATCATAAAAAAAACTATCCAAGCTATACAGGCTATGCCTCCAAAGATGAACAAGCTGTATTGTTTTGGATGTTTGATCATACTAAAAAATACAGCAGTGATGTTGATGGCACCAACTATAAATAAAATAAGTCCGGGTATGGTAAAATCGTTGAAAGGTGTTTCTTTCAAAACGGAAGGATTAAGATGTAATAAACTTCCACTCGGAATGCTCATCATCAATAATCCAGATAGCAAAGCCAGCAAAGCAATCAATGTTGCTAATGTGTACAATAAAGTCTTCATGATGCAATTGATTTAATGATTCAATGCGTATGTTCCTATGAGTTCGCCATAAGCTAAAACATGTCCGGAGATTGCTTTTTCGAATTGATGCTTTCTTGTTTGCGCATTCAATTGCAAAAGTTTGTCTAATGCATACACTTTAAAAACATAGTGATGAAGTCCATTCATTGGACAAGGACCACAATAAAAATGCTTTGAAAAATCATTCATGCCGGTGATGCCTTTTTTACTATTTTCTGTAATGAGATGGGTGATGGGTATATTCCAAACCAACCAGTGATTCCATGTATTGATGGGTGCGTCGGGATCGTCTAAAACAATCGCTAAACAAACAGCATTCAACGGAATGGATTCTATATGTAGTGCCGGATTTACATTCACACCATCACATGTGAATTTCTTCGGAATGGATTGCATTGCATTGAAACTATCTGAAGTAACATGCAATACAGTGATCGCTGGTTCTATTAAAGTTTGAATCATCTTGGGGTTCAATTTAAAAATGAATGCTTATCAAATTATTACCAACAGCACAACAAATTAAAGGACATACTTGCGAACAAACGTTGGTTGCTATTGTGCAGCATCTGCTTTTTGCAACAGCCTTTCTTGTTGATTTGTGTAATCAAAATAATGCGTATTGTATTTGTTCATCAATGAGCATAATTTTTATATCGGGTGATTTCAATCATTTATACAGCACCTCTTGCACTATACATTTGTTGAAAATCAAAAAAAATGATAGAAAATAAATCAATAAATAATTTGCATGAATTGCTCGATGACAACATCCGTAGGTTTATTGTAGCAGAATCTGAACTACAGAATGTATTGCCTTATTTTATTCAAACTGCCAGCAACATTGCATTGAAGAATGTATTTCAAAAGTACCAGGATATGGTAAAAATGCATGTGAATAAGATGGAAGATTTTTTTGAACAGGAAAGCATTACCTATTTAAGCGCATCCAATAAAGTGATGCATGCATTTCTTTCCGAAACAGAAGAAAGGGTAAATCAGTGCATAGATATTGCGACGAAAGATGCGTGTTTACTTTCTTGTATACAGAACATCAATCATTTTAAAATAGGAACTTATGGAACAGCCGCTGCATTTGCGAATGCATTGGAGATGAATAAAACAGCAGTTATTTTTCATGAGTTTGAAGTCAATGAAAAAAGAATTGACGATCGACTAAGCCAATTGGCAGAATTTGAAATCAATAAAAAAGCAAAAACGACGATTGGTATCGCTTAATATTTTTCTCCACCATTTAAAACATACAATTATGAAAAGTGACATCGAAATTCAAAAAGATGTAATCGAACAACTGAAATGGGAACCCTTCTTAAATGCTGCACAAATAGGTGTTGCGGTAAAAAATGGAATTGTCACCCTATCTGGTCAAGTAGATGCGTATTCAAAAAAGATTTTAGCAGAAAAGACAGTAAAAAAAGTTGCTGGTGTAAAAGCCATTGCAGAAGATCTTCAGGTAGGTATTTCTCCGGCGTACAAAAAAACGGATGCCGAAATTGCAGAAACCGTTATCAATGCTTTGAAATGGCATACTATGATTCCGGATGAAAAAATTAAAGTAAGTGTAGAGGAAGGTAATGTGAAACTAGAGGGAGATGTTGAATGGGAATACCAACGCAATCAGGCGAAAACTGCCATTGAAAATCTCGTTGGTGTTAAATTGGTTACCAATTTGGTGTTGGTTAAACCAAAAATTACGCCATATGAATTGCAACAAAAAATCAATTCGGCTTTTCAAAGAAGTGCCAACATTGACGCTGGTAGAATTTCAACAGAAGTGATTGGAAGCAGGGTTATTTTGAAGGGAAAAGTGCGTTCTTTTGCTGAGAGAGACGATGCAGAAAATGCAGTATGGGCAGCACCTGGCATCATTTCAGTAGAAAATAAATTGGCCATTGAAGAACCGGCTTATGCATTTGAAGATTAAGAAAAATACCCCGCTTTGAAAACAATAAATAAGGCCCGCTTTAATGGTGGGCCTTTCCTATTTTGATTTACTTTTTTAAAATGTCTGAAAGAAATTCGTTGCAGTAATATTTAATGTCAACATATTCGCGTTCCAATTTCTTAAAAATTAATGACATTTTTTTTACTTCTTTTTCCAAAGCTTTTTGAATGATGGCATCTGCATTTTCATTTTTTTTCTTTTGAATAAGTGAATGCTGCTCTTTTAATTCCAAAAGCAGATCTCCTAATTTTTTATTGATTTTATTCAGCAGCAGTTGATGCACTTCTACTTTTGCGGCAATATCTACGATAGAATTTCTAGCAATAATCTCATCCAATCGAATACCCAATGCATGAATTTCGCTTAAATAAAAATGAACAGATTCTATCCAACTATTCAATTCATCATCGTAATACAATGTCAGTTTTTTGGCCATGATATTTTCATTTAAGGCTAAATGAAATTAATTTTTTCGATAGAAATGATGATGACTATCATCTCTTACAATCCTTATCATCAGTAGTTTTAAAAGCACACCTATTTATCTTCCCATATCATTCAACTTAAAATTACACGTTATGACATCTACAACTTTATCCAGAAAAGAAACCTGCATTTATCCCGGAGAATTTATACCTCATCGCTATGATAAAACAGACGCGATTTTTGGAAATCAACCGGCAACATTCAAAACCAGGCCCTTGGTAAATATTTTAGAATCTGAAGACATGATGCGCATAGAAATATTGATACCGGGTGTTAAAAAAGAAGAATTTACTTTGGAAATTGTAAAAAATAAACTGTCTGTTCATGTTTTGCATCATAATGATGACGCACTCCAATTTCAATCGATTAAACTTCATGAATTTGATTGTGAACGTTTTGAATGCGAATTTAAATTGCCTAAGAATGCTGATGTGCTGTTTATTCAAGCGCGTTACATCAATGGGATTTTATGTTTGCATGTTCCAAAAGCACAACATCCAATAAAACATGACAAAGTGAATGTCGTTGTTTATTAATCTGTTCGTCGAATAAAATAGATGTCAGTTTAACGCATACCATTATTTTATAGACAAATGGAATTATTACAAATAATCTACAAGATACTTCTGAGTATAAAAAGTGGTAACACAAGAAACACATACCAAGCAACATACTTTAAAACTAATTGCTGGTGGCAAAGATTATTTTACTACACTGGTTAACATGTTGCATTTGGCGGTAGACACCATTTACATTCAAACATACATTTTCAATGACGATGAAACAGGCAAATTGGTTACCAATGCGTTAATTGAAGCAGCTAACCGAAATGTAAAAGTATATGTGTTGGTTGATGGATTTGCATCTCAAGGCTTGGGGAAAACCTGGATAAAAAACATAAGCAATCATGGAATTCAATTCCACTTTTTTGAGCCAATTTTTAAAAGTTCGCATTATTATTTTGGAAGAAGAATGCATCAAAAAGTTATTTGTATTGATGCCAAATTTGTATTGATTGGCGGCATGAATATAGCTGACAGATACAATGATTTGCCACATCGAAGTGCTTGGTTGGATTTTGCTGTAAAAATTGAAGGAAAAATTGTCTCAGAAATAACGACATATTGTAAAGCGTTTTGGGATCAATGTGTTAATTCCAAAAACAATTTAAATATAACTTCTATCTCCGCTTTAGCAGTTGATAAGCAAGTTGAAAAAAATGATGTTCGTCTTAGAATAAATGATTGGACAGCTCATAAAAATGAAATATCCAATACTTACTTGGAAATGTTTCGGTATGCAAAAAAGGATATCGTTATTCTTTGTAGCTATTTTATTCCAGGAAAAGCCATTAGAAGAGCCATGGCAGCAGCTTCTAAAAGGGGTATTTGCATTAAAATTATCACTGCAGGACCAACAGATATTTACATTACCAAATTGGCAGAACGGTGGTTGTATGATTGGTTATTGAGACATCAAATTGTAATTTATGAATATCAGAAAAATGTACTGCACGGTAAGCTAGCCGTTTGTGATCAAGCATGGACAACCATCGGTTCGTATAATATCAATAACATCAGTGCTTATGCGAGTGTTGAATTGAATGTAGACATCTATGATCAACCATTTGCTTTGCAAGTGATTCATGAGTTAAATGAGATTATAGCCAAAGATTGTGTAGCCATTACCAAACATCATCATCAGCACAACAACAATTGGATAAAACAATGCTCGCGATGGATATCGTTTTACTTTATTCAATCTCTTTTTATGTTGTTTACATTTTATTTTAAACGCAGATTAGATCTACCAAAAACGCGTTTGAAAAAATAAATCATTTGCGATTTATTCCAGTTGCTGAATCTCCCTCTTTGAATAATCATGGCATTTTCTTGTGGCTTTGTCAAAATATAATGAAACACAAAATTGCCGGATGGGTTTTGCCAACCAAATGTTTGTCCAAATCTCAAATCGTTAAAAATATGTTGCCCGTTTTGCATTTCGAGCGTGTAATAATGATGAGAAAATCGAACCAACTTTTGGTACGATTCATCATTATCCAAATTGATTGCTAAAGCATGATTTTTAGGAAAATAATGCAATTGTATTTTAGATGATTGATCAAACAAAGAATAATAACCTATCTGATATCCCAAATCAGATTCAATGACAACATACCACAACCAGTTTTGCAATGGCGCAGGTGTTGTCAAATATCTGTTGAAAGGTAGTTTTCGAATTGAGAGATTTTGTTCAACCACTTCATTGATTTTGATTTTGTTGATGACGGTATAACTCAAATAAATCAAAGGAAAATAAAGTCCAAGTTTCCACCAAAAAGTTCGCATAGGATCTAAGCGATGCTTGTATAACAAAATGGCAAGTGCAAGAATTGGAAAAAAAGAAAAGAAAGGATCTGCAACGTAAATAACATTAAAAGAAAACCTTTGGTGGCTAAGGGGTTCAAACCAACCAATTCCATAATTATTGAAGGCATCCAAAAACAAATGCACAAAAACGGCAACTCCGAAAAATAGTAACCAGTTTTTAAAACTGATGTTGTGTGGCCGATGAATTTTCTCTGCTAATAATGCAAAAATTGGAATAATAAGAAAAGCAAACAAAATAGAATGCGTAAAACCTCGATGTGCTAAAAGTGCTTCTGGTGTTTTCATCCACAAATTAGTGATGAAGTCGATGTCTGGTATGCTCTGTGCCAATGCTCCCCACAACATCGCTTTTTTCCCAAATCCTTTTTCAAAAAACGCCTCCCCTATACAAGCGCCTATAGCTATATGGGTAAGCGAATCCATAGCAATGATTTATTTGTTGTGAGCAATGAATAGTGGAAAATTGAATGCATGTACCAAAGCATCTGCCATGCTGGATTTAAACCATCTCGACATCATCGATCTGCGGTATGCACCAAGTGCAATCAAGCATTGTAACGGCTCTTTTTTCAAATAGGTTACAATCTCTGTTGATGCTGTACCATTTAAAATCGTGTATGTTATTGCCGGATAATGTCTCTGTAAAAATTCTTTCAACAAATCTATATCAACATTTGATAATTGGTCATCTTCGTTTTTTACTGTTATCAATTCAATTGGTAAATAATTAAAAATGGGAAGTAAATAATTAAGTTGTTTAATAGCGTATACTGAAGTTGGTGTGCCATCAAAAAGCAATACTATTTTTTCTATGGGTTGATATGTTGGGGGTGTAAGTAAGATAGGTGTTTGAGTATTGCTAAGCAGGTCTTGTAAAAACCGAGACGGATATTTTTCTTCATGGTGGGTAAAAGATTCAGCGCTGTTGATGATGAGTAAATCGGCAAAAATCGTTTCATGCAATAATTCATCAAGTGCTATATTTTCATCGTGATGCAAATTAAATGAAATGCCTGTTTTGCTGCATGCATCAATCACTACATCGGTTGCTTCGCTTCTAACAGCTGCATCTTTGTGTTGAAGCTTCGACATTTTTTTTTCTGAAACACCATTTTCAAAAACCAAATCATAAATGGCATATCGTGTATAGGTCTTGTCATCTAAAAAAACATTTGTCAAATGAGCGTTGGCTTTTGCAGTTAATGCAATGGCATAGTTTAATGTGCTTTTCGATAATTTAAATCCATCAAAAGCTGCGATGATTTTTTGCATGAATGTTTATTTATGTCCAATAAAAACAGGGGTATTGTGGTCTTTTATAATTTCGAGCAAGAAGCTTTTTTTGAGCAATTGCGAGAATGCAGATCGACCAAATGAACCAGAAATGATAATAGCCGATTTTTTATCTTTCACCCAGGTTGCAAAATATTTTCTAGAATCAAATTCCAATTTGGAAACCGTTAAATCAGTAAAGTGTCTGGTAACCAATTCTTCGATGTAAGCCTCATCAGGAATTTGATTGCTTTCATTCATGTTGGCATAGGTTAACAAGGTTGGATTGTTTAGTAACTCTGGAAGTAAATATGCAAATTGTTTGATAGCAAAAACAGAAGATGCACTTCCATCATATGCTAAAATATTTATTGTAGGAAAATTGAATTTTTCAGGAACTACAATAACAGCACACTCAACAGCTTGCAATGCTTCTTTCAGGTAATTATTGGGTTCGCCTGAGCCCATGTTTTCATAAAATTTTTCACCGCCGATAATCAAAAGATCTGAAAACCGAGATTCTTTCTTTAATTCTGGCAATGCTAAATCTCCAAAATCTTTTCTGATCCTAAACTCGATGTGATTTTTCACACAGAGCGTTTCAAATTTTTCAATATTTTTTTCAATAACGTTTACATCCTCATCTTCCAATACATTTACAAAAATGGGCGATCCAACACCATCTGCATATGTCCAAAGATTGGCATAATTCGCTTGGGGCAAAAAAACGCCGGTTAATAAAATCGGATTGGCATCGTTTAAATTTTTTGCAAATTCAAAAGCACCTTCTGAAAAGTGGAAGCCGTCAAAAGCCATTAGAATTTTTCTCATGTCGTTTTATTTCTCACAAATCTATTTTTTGGAGGAACGTCTTTTTATGATTTTAAACAACCATCTAATTGATTAAAATCACCGCGTCCATTAAATGTTTTTTTAACTTTTGAGCACACAAGAATAGCATATGAACAATCAATTGAATAAAAAAAAGATTGATGTTCTCAATAACCACTTGCATAGAAATTAAAAAGTTATGAAAGGAAATGATACCATTTTATTGTTTTTAGAAGAGGTTGGGTTAATTGGTCGGTTTACTGGCAAGTTTTTATCGCAATGGTTCAAACCAAGATATGAATGGAATGAATTACTTCGGCAATGTTATGTGATCGGCTATAAGTCGCTTCCATTGGTAGGTATGACTGGATTTATTATGGGCTTGGTGTTGACAATGCAACTGCGACCAACGATGTTGTCATATGGTGTAGAATCGCAAATTCCAGCTATAGTAGGTATTTCCATCATCAGGGAAATAGGGCCAGTAATTACTGCGCTCATTTTTGCAGGTAAAATTGGTTCGAGCATTGGCGCCGAGTTGGGTTCGATGAAAGTAACAGAACAAATAGATGCAATGGAAGTAAGCGGAACAAATCCGTTTAAATATTTGGTGGTGACAAGAGTTTTGGCGACTACGTTGATGCTTCCAGTATTGGCCATTTTGAGTGATGCAATTTCCTTGTACGGTGCATATTTAGGTGTTAACATCAATGGTGTTACAAGTGCGCATTTATTTTGGATGCAGGTATTTGATTCGATTTCTTTTAATGATGTGTTGCCAGCTTTTATAAAAACATATTTTTTTGGATTTGCTGTTGGCATCATTGGATGTTATAAAGGATACTACAGCACAAAAGGTACAGAAGGTGTAGGAAAAAGTGCTAATGCTGCGGTTGTGGTTTCTTCTGTTTTAATTTTTATCATCGACTTGTTGGCTGTTCAAATAACAGAATTGTTGGGTTACAATTAAATAGATGTACACATGAATTCATCAGCGTTAACAAATGAAATTGAGGACAACATTGTCATGTCAATAACTGGTTTATGTAAATCATTTGGAAAAAATGTTGTTTTAAATGACTTCAATCTCACCTTAAAATCCAATCAAAATATTGTGGTATTGGGAAGGTCGGGTTCAGGAAAATCGGTGCTTATCAAATGTATCATTGGGTTGTTAAAACCAGATCGTGGAAGCATTAGTTTATTTAATGAAGAGGTGTCGACACTAGGCGATGAAGCGCTGGATCAGCTGAGAGCGAAACTTGGTTTTTTATTTCAAAGCAATGCCTTGTACGATTCAATGACTGTTAGAGAGAATTTAGAGTTCCCATTGCGCCGACATTGGATTAAGTACAACCCAACAGAAGTAGATGTTTTGATAAAGGAAGCATTAACAGATGTTGGATTGCTAGACACCATAGACATGATGCCCATAGCACTTTCTGGCGGAATGAGAAAAAGGATTGCCTTAGCCAGAACACTCATTTTAAAACCCTCTATTATTTTATATGATGAGCCAACAACAGGTTTAGATAGCATTACGAGTAAAGAAATCATACAACTTATCATCAGCATTAAGCAGAAATACCATACATCTGCGCTCATTATTTCACATGATATGAATTGTGTAAGAATGGCAAGTGACCTGGTAATTATTTTATTAGATGGGAAATGTTATGCCTGTGACACATTTGAAAATCTAAAAAATGCAGAAGACCAAAAAATAAAACAATTTTTTGAATAAAAACCAATACAAATGACAAGTCAACACTTGAATAATATTAGGCTTGGAACCTTTTTACTCGGAGGTTTATCAATTCTGATTTTGCTATTTTACATGATAGGTAAGAATAAAAACATGTTCGGGAAAAACTATACATTGAAAGCAAGATTTGAAAACATTCAAGGGCTAAAAGCGGGCAACAATGTTCGATATGCAGGAATAGATGTTGGAACAGTAGATGAGGTACAAATTATAAACGACCATGCCATTGAAGTGGTGATGAGTATCAACAAAAAGATGAACAGTATTATTAGAAAAAATGCGCTAGCTTCTATAGGCACAGATGGAATTGTTGGAAATAAAATTGTGAACATCAATCCCCAAAATCCTCCAGCAAGTTATGCAGTAGAAAATGATTTGTTGCACACAAGATTGCCCATTGATACAGATGAATTGTTGCGAACACTTTCAAAAACAAATAATAACATTGCTGTTATTTCTGAAGGATTAAAAACAACTGTTTCAAAAATAAACAATAGCAATGCGTTGTGGAATATGTTGAATGATGAAGCTTTCAATCAAGAATTAAAAATGAGCGCACGCAATATCAACGATGCAACCAACAATATAAAAAAATCTTCTAGCAGCATACAGCAAATTGTTTTAAAAGTTCAAAATGGCGAAGGTAGTTTGGGCAAATTGATTTACGATAGTACCCTTGTTGTTTCATTGGATGACGCCATTTACAGCATTCATCAAGCGGGAAATCAAATCAATCAACTTTCTCAGGAAGTACGAAATGACTTGGCAACATTTAATGAAAATTTGACAACAGGTAAAGGTACGATACCCCTACTCTTACACGACAGCAACATGGCCATCAAAGTGAATCAAACATTAGAAAACATTGAAAAAAGCGCAGATAATTTCAATCAAAATATGGAGGCCATTAAACATTCTGTTTTTTTTAGAGGCTATTTTAGAAGAAAAGCAAATAAAGCACCATGACAATCACATGATCATGTAACGCTGATCATTATTTTACACTTTAACCAACGTTACTTTTGACTCAGGTTTTTCACATAGGATATTGGATAAAAATCGGACCGAATTTCTATTCGGTCTTTTTTTTGTCATTCATTTCCATGACGACCATCATTTTTAAACGCGCTAGTCAACCTTATTTTTGTTTCAGGTTTTTCATATAGGATATTGGATAAAAAATCGGACCGAATTTCTATTCGGTCTTTTTTTATAACTTACAATTATGTCAAAGATTATTACCATCACACTCAATCCTGCAATTGATAAAAGCACTTCGATAGATCAACTCTTACCAGAAAAAAAAATACGATGTGGCGAGCCTATTTTCCAACCGGGCGGTGGTGGTATAAATGTATCGAGAGCATTAAAAAAATTACAAAACAGTTCTAACTGTGTTTATTTTTCAGGTGGATATTCAGGTGATTTTTTTTCAGCATTGTTGCAACAGGAATCAATTCAAATACACCCCATCAAAAGCAAAGGCATCACAAGAGAAAATTTTGTTGTGTTTGATCAAAGCAATCAATTGCAATATCGATTTGGTATGCCAGGAATAATAGTTGATGTGGAGGAATGCATGATGTTGTTACATGAGATTGAGCAAATGGAAAATGTAGATTATATGGTTGTTAGTGGAAGCATGCCTATTGGTGCTCCACCAGATTTATGTTCGAGCTTATCAAAAATTGCAAAACAAAAATCTGCGAAATTCATAATAGACACCTCAGGAGAATCTTTGTCTGCCGGATTAAAATCGGGTGCATTTTTAATCAAACCCAACCTCAGCGAACTTCAATCACTTTGTAAGCAAGCGTCAATTCGTTATGAGGATATACCAACCATCGGAAAAAAAATGATGGAAGAAAATCATATAGAAAACATGATTGTTTCCTTAGGAAAAGAAGGTGCCATATTAATTACACAGAATGAAACATTGCACTTAACTCCTCCACAAGTAAATACGGTGAGTACCGTAGGTGCAGGAGACAGCATGGTTGCAGGAATAATTCATGGGTTATCTCAACAGTGGTCTTTGATAGATTGTGCAAAATATGGTGTTGCTTGTGGAACTGCCACAACACTTCAACCAGGTACGGCTCTTTTTAATACAATCGACATTAAACTACTCCTTCCAGAAGTGTCTGTTAAAATGATAAACTGATTTCAATCAAATCTATATCCCACAATGCTCATATTTTATTACATCCGCTAGTTATAGTTTACATCTATTCAGGGTTTAATAATATTTTAGATAACAAGTATCTCGTAAACTATTTCATCACAATTAAAAATCAATTTTATGGAAAAAAACAACAAAATTTTACT
>CAIQHJ010000006.1 GCA_903871575.1 uncultured Bacteroidota bacterium | reverse complement strand
GCTTTTACATTGGTAGATGGCATTCAAAACAGCAAAGGCATGTCGAAGTCGGCACAATTTTTAGGCTTTTGGGGTGATGATTTACAAGCCACCATTGATTTGGGGAAACCTGAAAAAATCAATCAAGTGATATTGCATACATTTGAACAAGAAGCAAGCTGGATATATAAACCAAAGGAAATTATTTTATCGTATAGTTTGGATGGGGTTACCTACAAAACCCAAGAAGATGCGAATTACAAAATAGATGGCGGTCATTATATATTTAGTTTTGCATGTGATTTTGATGCCCAATTTATTAGAATCTTTGCGCGCAATTCGGGAACGATACCGGAAGGAAAGGCTGGTGCCGGAAACCAATCCTGGTTATTTGTTGACGAAATAGAAATTAAGTAGCTTTATATCAATACCTTAAACATGCTTTTTTAATTTCAACTAAGTATCTTTATTTACAAATGATTTACACTAGATTTTTACTTAAAAAAGTTAACAATTTCTATTGAATTTAATTACCTTTATTTTTTGGGAAATACTACTAGTTTTCATATAAAACAACGCTTGTGAAAAGAATTTTATTTACGTTCATTTTTTCGATTGCCACTTTATTTTCAATGAATGCATTTGCGCAACCTGCAAATGACGATCCTTGTAATGCTTTTTTATTAACGGCAACCAATACCTGTACTTATCAGTATTACACCACATTGAATGCAACACCTTCCGTTGGTATGCCAGTACCTGGTTGTGCGAATTTTGTTGGTGGTGACGTTTGGTTTAAAGTGGTGGTTCCTTGTACAGGTTCATTGACTTTTGACACTCAAATTGGCAACACCGCCCCATCTATTTCTGATGGAGGAATGGCCGCTTATACTGGCCCAGATTGCAACACATTAACTTTATTGTCTTGTAATGATGATGGAAGTCCGAATGGCGCTATGCCATTGATTACAAGTACAGGCTTAACAGCAGGCGATACGGTTTGGGTAAGATTTTGGGAATATGGAAATGACAACCAAGGAAGCTTTGGCTTGTGTACAGCTATTCCGCCTCCAGGTGGACCTGGCTCTAACTGTTCTACAGCATCTCCATTTTGTACAGGTACGGTTTACAACTTTCCAAACAATACTGGTATTCCATCTTTGGGTAGTGCCGGTATTTATGGTTGTTTGTTTAGTACACCCAACCCAGTTTTTTACTATTTTCAAATGCAAACCTCTGGAAGTTTAGATATTCACATTGTTCAAACCAGTACATCTGGAGCGGCTTTGGATGTTGACTTTGCTTGCTGGGGTCCTTTCCCAGATTTGGCTTCGAGCTGTACAGGCATTAGCGCAACGAACATTGTAGATTGTAGTTACTCTACTTCAAATGATGAGTATTGTAATATCCCAGCAGCGAATGCCGGTGAATATTATGTGTTATTGTTGACCAACTACTCTAACCAACCAGGATCTATAAATTTCCAACAATCAGGCGGTACGGCCAATACCAATTGCAACGTTATTTGTAACATTACTGCTAGCAATACAGGCCCAATTTGTCCTGGCCAATCGTTCACCCTCAACAGCACATTGGGTGGTGCTGCTTACACTTGGATTGGTCCAGATTGTTTCACTTCTACTTTACAAAACCCAACTGTAGCTACAGCTCCGAGCACGCCGGGTTCATACCTTTATACCATTTATGCAAGTACGCCTTCTGGAGAAAACTGCTCTACTACAACAACTGTAGTGGTAGGCGGATTACCCAATGGTACCGAAACGCATACCAACACAACATGTCCGGGATTAACAGATGGAAGCATCACGGTTACACCATCATCACCCGATACGTATGTGTACACATTAAATCCGGGTAACATCGTTCAAAACTCACCTGTGTTTTCTAACCTTGGACCAGGATCTTACAATGCAACATTTACCAATCCAATCGGATGCTCTGGTTCTGTAAACAACATCATCATTGCCAATGGAAATGGACCAACAGCTACTGCTGCTGTTGTGAATACAACTTGTCCAGGTGTAAATGATGCTACGATTACGATAACGCCCCCAACCACAGGCGGACCATTTACATTCACTTTAAATCCAGGGAACATCGTTCAAACCAGTCCTATTTTCACCAACCTTTCGCCAGGTTTTTATAACTTGACATTTACCACTTCCAATACTTGTAACGGCAGTTTGAATAATATTTTGGTGCTTCAAGGTAATCCGGTATCTGCAACAGCTGTTACCGCTCCTACATCTTGTCCAACTGTAAATGATGGTACATTAACCATTACACCACCAGCATCTGGCGGGCCGTTTACATACACACTAACACCAGGAAACATCATTCAAAATGGTAACCCCATTTTCACTGGTTTGGCTTCAGGTGTTTACCATATCGATTTCACCACGATTGCTGGATGTACTGGCGCAGTTACTCCTGACCCATTTGTAGGACAAGGATTACCATTAACGTCAACAGTTACAACTTCAAATCCACCATGTTCCAACATTAATGATGGTATCATCACCATCAATCCACCAGTACCTGGAAATTATACGTATGTATTGAATCCATCTACACCAACAGCCATTACACAAATCAACAACCCAAGTTTCACTGGATTGGCCGCAGGAAACTACACCTACAGTTTCACTGATGCAGCAGGTTGTGTAGGCGTTGGTGCAACATCATTAACTACCAATACGCCCATAACCACAACCGTTAGTTTAACAATGCCATTGTGTAATGGCGGTTCGGACGGTATTATCAGCTTGGTTCCTGCAGGCGGCGTACCCAGCTATGAATTTTCAATAGATGGCGGAACCACCTGGCAAACAAGTGGTGTTTTCAATACTGTTGCAGCAGGCGTACATACCATTACCATTAAGGATAACGCAGGTTGTACAAAAGATACAACTGTTACCATGAATGAACCCACCTTATTGCTAGCAAGCGCTACCAGCACACCAGGAACATGTAATGGAAATGATGGGCAAATTTTAGTAACAGGAACAGATGGAACACCAGGCTATACTTATTCAATAGATAATGGAACAACATATTTACCAACCGCAACTTTTGTTGTAACGGGTGGAGATTTCCCAGATATTAAAGTGATGGATGCCAATGGTTGTGTGGCCAGCACCAGCGTTAACGTTCAATTGATCGACAACATGGTCATCACGCCTGTTCCAGACACTACAATATGTATCGAATCATCAGTAATGTTGATACCAAATGTCAGCACAGAAGCCACTATTTTCGATTGGAGAACCATTCCTGATCCAGCTGCCGTAAGCACTTTGAATAATGCAAACATTAAAACACCAACCGCTACACCATCCGATACAACCATTTACATTGTTCATGCTATTTGGGGTGTTTGCGACAGAGAAGATACCATTGTGGTGAACATTTTAAAAAGACCAGTTCCAGATGCTGGACAAAACATGACTGTTTGTAATTACAAGCGCGACACGATTTTGGTTGGTTCAACTTTAGATTCTTCTGGTCCTGTAAGTTACCATTGGGAACCAGCAAATACGATATTACCTCCATATTCAGCGGATGCAGCAATAACCGTTGCGGTTCCAGATAGCACACAAACTTATACCTTGTCTGTTTCAGATAATTATGGTTGTAATTTTGTGATGACTGCAAATGTTACCGTGTTTGTACAAGCGCCTGTTCCTGCATTTGCCGGACATGACACCCTCGCCTTTACTTATTCCCCGAGTTTCAGAGACACCTTCCAATTGCGTGCAACCGGAGGCGTGAGTTATGCATGGTCGCCAATGAGCAATCTCATTCCTAATGGCACCAACACACTTGGATTTTATGCAAATGACCCATCTCACTCGAGTCCTTATGCGATGTTATACGGAGACCAAATGTATATTGTTGTTGTAACAGATGCCGAAGGATGTTTGGGTTCAGATTCTATTTACATCAGGGTATTTGATAGAATAGAAGATGGCGAAATTCATTACAAAGCGCCAAATGCGTTTACACCAAATGGCGACGGGTTGAATGACTATTTCAGATTGATTCCTGTTGGTTTTGTAAATACAGAATGGGTTAAGATTTACAACAGAAATGGCCAACTTTTATTTAGCTCTAACAAATGGATGCAAGGATGGGATGGGACTTTCCAAGGCAAAAAACAACCAACCGGAACATATGTTTGGGTAGCAAAAGGAAAAAATAAACAAGGAGAAATAGTGACCGACAAAGGCACATTCATTTTGATCAACTAATCACATCACAAACAGTAACATAAAAAAACTCCGAAAATTTTCGGAGTTTTTTTTTATCTGTACATGTAGAGAAAATCAGCAAGTACAATTGCCGTAATGGCTTCTAATACGGGGGGCACTCTTAACGCAATACACAAATCGTGTCTGCCTTCTACAACAAAATCGGTTGGCACATTCTCATTCAAATTCAAAGAAGTTTGAGGTTGAGGGGTTGAAGAAGTTGGCTTTACAACTACCCTGAAAATCAAATCATTTCCATTCGATAAACCGCCAGAAATTCCGCCTGCATGATTGGATGCGGTGGTTCCATTGGTATCGATAAGCATATCATTGTGTTCACTGCCTTTCATTTTCGCCGCTTTAAATCCAGCGCCAAATTCAATGCCTTTGATGGCTGGGATTGAAAAAACTGCATGACTCAGCAGCGATTCCAATGAATCAAAAAATGGCGAACCCACTCCAATGGGCAATTGCTTCACAACACACTCCACAATTCCTCCAATGCTATCATGATGGGCAACGGCATCAACAATCGCTTTCTCTATGTCTTGCTCACCGCCTGCCTCAATTAATGTTGCATGTACATCAACGGCCGGTTGCAGATGATGAATCATTTTTAGGGCTACCACACCTGCTGCAACCAATGCCACCGTAAGTCGTCCACTAAAATGGCCTCCCCCTCTATAATCTTGAAAGCCCTTGAATTTTTTTTGTGCTACAAAATCGGCATGACCAGGTCTAGGAATGGCTTGCATCTGCTCGTAATCTTTGCTTTGGATATTGTTGTTTTCAAATGCAATGGTTAGTGGCGCGCCTGTTGTATATTCATTAAACACACCAGATAAAAATATGGGCTGATCTGTTTCTTTTCTTGGAGTGGTACCCAATTGCATCCCCCCCTGTCTTCTTTTCAAACTTGTTGCAAAATCTATTTCAGAAATGGCAATACCGGGTAGGCATCCATCAATCACTACCCCAACCATTGGACCATGCGATTCTCCAAAAATTTGTATTTTAAAAACCCTGCCAAAGCTGTTCATAGAAATGCTATTTTAGTAAAGTTACAGAAGCGTTTAATGATTTGAGGTGTTCATAAAATTTGGGATATGATTTGTCCACCGCCTCAGCATCTTCAATGGTGGTTTCCCCTTTTGCTACCAACCCCGCTATTGATAAAGCCATGGCCATTCGATGATCATGGTGGGCAGATACCACAGCACCCGTCAACCGACAATTGCCTTCAACAATCATGTAATCATCTATTACTTCAACTTTTCCGCCCAGCTTTTTGAATTCTTCCATGATGGCGTTTGCACGATTGCTTTCTTTGTTTTTTAAACGATGTACTCCTTTGATATTGGAAACCCCATTTCCATGCAAAGCCAGCAATATCAGAGGCGGAAACAAGTCGGGACAATCTGTTGCATCAAAATCAAAACTATGTATTGTAGTTGCTTTTTCAATAACCAAGTCGGATGACTGCATATGTATTGTAACATTTGCCAAAGACAAGACCTCCAACATTTTTTTATCCGCCTGAACAGAATCTTGTTGCAAACCCTTTATTTTGATTTTTCCATTTAACGCAGCTGCCACCAAAAAAAAGGATGCACTACTCCAATCGCCTTCAATTGTAATTTCAATAGTTTGATGGATTGGTTTTGCAGGCAGAATGGTAAATACTTGATATTGATGATGTGAAACATGGTAACCAAAATCTGTGAGCGTTTGTATACTCAAATCGATGTATGGTTTGCTTACCAAATTTTGCACGTGTACCTGAATGGGCTGGGTTGCCAATTTTGCAAAAGCAAACAACAAGCCGGTTAAATATTGAGAACTGTTTCCAGCGTCAACATGCAATTGCTGCGGTTGAATACATCCTTTTATGGTAATGGGTAAATAACCATCGTTGGATGCATGTTCAATTTTAAGTGCAGAAAACACATCGATCATTGGCTGCATCGACCTGTATAATAATGAGCCCTCGCCAGTGAGCGTAATGGTTTCATTGGAGATGGTGCAAATAAACGCAAAAAGGCGAAGCGATAAACCGCTTTCGCTACAGTGCAGCGATTTCGTAGGATGCAATTGTCCATCACTCCATACTTCCAACTTTTCTACAGATTCAAACTTCAACTTGGCACCCAATGATAAAATAATTGAAAGCGCTGCAAGGTCATCATCACTATCACCAGGATGGTGAATAACAGTGTGTCCATCATGCAACAATGCCAAGGCACAAACCCGTTGCATCATGCTTTTACTTGGTGGAATGTAGATTTCACCGCTAATCTCGGATGGTTGAACAATGGCAATCACGATGTGTATTCGATTAAATGAGTGCGAATGGTTTCTATAGGAATAAGCTGTATGGCCGCTTCGCCAATGCTGTTTAACAATACAAATCGAATGTCTTTCCCTGCTCTTTTTTTATCGGCAAGCACCAGTTTGATGATGCGATCTACATCCATTTCAATACCTGTTGGCAATTGATACTGTTTGATTAATTGAACAATTTGTACAGTTTGAGAAAGATCAAAACCTGATAAACTTTCTGATAAGTGGCAAGCGACAACCATGCCTATTGCGACCGCGGCTCCATGTTTGATTTGATATGTATTTTCAATGGCATGGCCTATGGTATGTCCAAAATTCAGATGTAGTCGCTCATTTTTCTCCATTTCATCCAAGGCTACGATTTCAAATTTTAGTGCTACATTTTTCTGAATAAGATCCGACAACAATTCGGTGTCTTGCATGTAATCGGACAATTGATGTTGTTGAATGGAAGCAAACAAAACAGGATCTTTTATGCAAGCATGCTTGATAATTTCTGCAAAGCCGTTTACCCATTCTTCGTGTGGAAGGGATTGTAAAAAGGAATAGTCATATAAAATAAACCAAGGTTGTAGAATTGTGCCAATCATGTTTTTATATGGCCCTATATTCACACCATTTTTTCCGCCAATGGCCGCATCTACCATTGCTAGAATGGTGGTAGGAACAAAACCAAAACGCAGCCCTCTTTTGTAAATGCTGGCCACAAAGCCAGTGATGTCTGTAACAACACCTCCCCCAACTCCTACCAACAGCGCATCTTTATCTATTTCCATCTCCAACAGTTGAAGAATAATTTGATCAACGGTTTCTTGAATTTTATTTGCTTCTCCTGCTTCAAATGATATAACCCGATAAGCTGAAAGCTGTTGATGATAAACAGAAGCGATTTTGCTATCGGTTAGGATTACGATTGCATTGTCAGCTGCATAATTTTCCAATTGGCTGATTGATGCTTGAAATATGCAGTCGATTTTTTTATTTGATATGTGATAAGTATGTGTTGTCAACTGCCTTTATGAATTATTCATGATTTTATTTTGGTGATGTATGCTTTCTAAGTGCACAGCTTCGATGTACTTTCGAACAAATGCATCGCTTAACCCAATATCAGAGGCTTTTGCAAGCACTTTTTCTAAAATCTGGCCCCATCTTTCTGATTGCAAAATGGTAATTTTGTTGTCTTTTTTAAAAGCGCCAATTTGATCCGCAAGCTTCATTCGCTCTCCTAACATTTCGATGAGCTGGTTGTCGTATTCATCAATTTTTGCTCTTAGTGTGGTAAGCGAATCCTGGAAATTTTCGGAGTCACTGTTTACCGATCGCCAAATCAATTGCTGCAACAAGACAAATAAATTGGCTGGCGTAATTTGTTGTGCAGCATCGCTCCATGCTTCATCTGGGTTAATGTGTGCTTCTATCATCAGCCCCGAAAAATCGAGGTCGATGCTCGTTTGTGCCACTGTTTGAAGCAATTGTCTATTCCCCGAAATATGGGAAGGGTCGCAGATTAAGGGAATATTTGGATAGCGTCTTTTCATTTCTATGGGCAGTTGCCACATGGGGGCATTTCGATAGATGGTATTGCCAAATTCTGTAAACCCGCGATGAATGAGGCCCAAATGGGATTTGCCTGTTTTTTCTATTCTTTCCAAAGCACCTACCCAGAGTTCAATGTCGGGGTTGATGGGATTTTTTATTAGGATGGGGATGTCTATCCCTTGTACTGCGGAAGCAATTTCTTGTACAGAAAAAGGGTTGGTAGTGGTTCTTGCTCCAATCCAGAGTACATCAACTTCGTAACGCAATGCCATCTCTACATGGGCTGCAGTAGCAACCTCAACGGTAGTTGGAATTCCAGTGAGCGCCTTTGCCTCTTGTAACCAAATCAATCCGGGCTCGCCAACACCTTCAAACATACCAGGCTTGGTTCTTGGCTTCCAAATGCCGGCTCGAAACAACCCAATTTGAGGATTTTGAGCTATCTCTTTGGCAGTTTGTATCAATTGTTGAGCAGTTTCTGCACTACAAGGACCGCTGATCATCATAGGCCGGTTGTTCCAAAAACGGGATACACTTTCTTTCATAACTGCACCTTATTAGTGCGTAAAATTAACGCATTCATTCAACAGTTTAAGCGAAGCTTTGTTTAGAAAAGTGGATAAACCAAAAAATTAGTTGTAAAAAACAAGCCACTTCGAGAACGAAGTGGCTTAAGATTACTTGCCAAATTTAAAACATATAGAAATAGCCGGCAAGAGCTATTTCAAATAAGATTAATGAGCAGCTTTTGCAGCAGTATCAGCAGCAACTTTAGCAGCTGTATCAACAGCAGCAGTAGTGTCAGCAACAACTGGAGCAGTCATTGTGTCAGCAGCTACAGTAGTTGTATCAGTTGCTGGAGTTGTTTCTTCAGTTTTTTCTCCACCGCAAGAAGTTAATGTTGCAGCGATCATTGCAATAGCTAAGAACTTTTTCATTTTTGTTTGTTTTTTGGTTTAAAATTATAATTTGCAGTTTAATACCGCAAATATAAAAAAGTAACCCTAATTTTTTATTTTTTTTATTTTGGGTTACTAATCCCTCTTCAGAGTATAAAGATTACGCCGTGAATAATATTGATTTGGATCTTGATTTATTGAAAGGTTTGGCTAAACAAGAAAGCAATGCTATCGACCAAATATATCGAAGCAACTTTAAAATGGTTCAAAAGCTGGTACTAAACAATAAAGGCAATGCCGATGATGCGGCTGATATTTTTCAAGAATCAATGATTGTTCTCTATGAAAAAGCAATCAATCCGCAATTTGAGTTGAATTGTCAGTTGAAAACCTATATTTATTCTGTAGCCAGAAGATTGTGGTTGAAAAAACTACAGCAAATGCAAAAGATTGGTTTGCAAACAAACGATTTCGAGCAGGTGATTCCAGTTGAGGAAGATGTTGCCCATCATGAACACAAGCAAGCATCTTTTCTGATTATGGAAAATGCAATGACAAAAATTGGCGAGCCTTGCAAAAGTTTGCTTGAAGCGTTTTACATCAACAAAAAACAAATGCAAGAAATCGCCATTGAATTTAATTACACCAATGCCGACAACGCAAAAACACAAAAATATAAGTGCCTAGTGAGATTGAAGAAGTTGTTTTTTGCCGAATACAAACACATACAATAAAAAGGGTTTTATGGATGACATTCTATTAATCGACGCCGCAGAAAGGTATTTCAATGGAGAAATGAACGACTCCGAAAAATTGTACTTTGAAGACTTGAGAAAAAACAATGCTGAATTGGATCAAGTTGTAGCAGAGCATATTTATTTTTTACAAGAAGTCAGCAAATTCTCGGATTACAAACAACTCAAACATCGCATTCAGGAAACAGCCAATACGCTTCAAGAAGAAGGCATCATCAGCAGAATGCCATTTACCGGTACATCTAAAGTTATCTACTTATGGAACCGCTATAAAAAAACCATCGCTGTTGCCGCCTCTATTGCCGTTATCGTTTCTGTTTTATCTGCTAGCATCATCGCTGTTTTTAATCCCGGCAAACATACCAACATCAAGCCGCTGGTAGAAAAACTTAAAGAACAAGATGTAAAATACAAGAAACTTAAAAATCAATTAGACAAACTCAACAATGCTAGCACACCTGCTGTTGTAGAAAAGCCAAGATTGGAAAGTAAATTCAGGGCAACTGGCTTTATGATTGATGTGAACAACAACTACCTCGTTACCAATGCGCATGTGTTGAGCGAAGCCAAAAATCATTTAATTGTAGAAAACAACAAAGGCGATCAATTCATAGCAGAAACCGTTTACATCAACAACGAAAACGATTTAGCCATATTGAAAATTATAGATGCAGATTTCAAAAAATTAGCTCCACTACCCTTTAGCATTAAGCAAAAAAATGCAGATTTGGGAGAGTCTGTTTTTATTTTAGGTTATCCCAAACAAGAAATCGTTTACAACGAAGGTTATGTTAGCGCACAAAATGGCTATCAAATGGACACTATATTTTGTCAGTTGAGCACCATCGCCAACGAAGGCAACAGTGGTTCTCCTGTATTAAATAAAAATGGCGAACTGGTTGGTGTCATTTCAAGTATGGAAACCAATGCCGAAGGTGTTGTTTTTGCCATCAAATCTTCCAATATTTTTCATGCCATCAACGAAATGAAAAAAGTAAAAGAAAACGACAATATCAAAATCACCTCGAAACCAATTTTAAGAAAAACAGATCGGGTTACGCAAATCAAAAAATTGCAGGACTATGTTTTTATGATCAAAGGTGATTAAACTGATTAAACTTTTTATCCTGCAAAAAAGGCAACCACATTCGGTTGCCTTTTTTATATCTTATGTATTGAAAGTTAAGCCCAAAGTGCATCGGGATATACACCATCTGCAACCAATTGATCGATGCTTGCTTTTACAGCAGGTGCATCTTCTTTGTAAGTAACACCAAACCATTGAGAAGTTGTTGGAATTACTTGAATAACATTAGCATCATCTCCTATGAAAGCATCAGCAATAATGGGAATAAAAAACTCTGCTTTGATATTGCCTTGATGTTGTGGTACAAATGCATCGAAAAGTGTTTGTGCATCATTAAACACAGCCGGATGAAAACACCAGAAATTCATCGAAACACTGGAGTTTGCAGCCACTTCTTGTACAACATCATTGTCTTCATAAATTACTTTCCCTTCCTCATTTTTATAAATTTTGGTTCGCTCGTTGATGGAAACCAAATTGTTTGCGTCATCCACTTCACAAACACCACGACTAACGGTACCGTGTAGGCTCAACGTTTTATCAAGCTGGTAACCAATAATGGCGTATTTGTTGGCTGTGCATTGCGATTGCAAAAATTCGGCTGCTTTTGCAAAAGCGTCTGTTCCATAATAATCATCTGCATTGATAACTGCAAATGGTTCTTTTACTGCATCTTTAGCGCAAAGAACAGCGTGACCTGTTCCCCATGGTTTTGTTCTATCGGCAGGAATATTGGACGCATCTACAAAGGAAGTCATCTCCTGATAAACATAATCCACCTCAATTTTACCAACTAATTTGTTGCCAAAATTTGCTTTAAAACCATCAGCAAAATCTTTTCTGATGATGAAAACCACTTTCCCAAATCCAGATTTGATGGCATCGTAAATTGAATAATCCATGATGGTTTCGCCTGATGGACCAAATCCTTCTGTTTGTTTCATGCTTCCGTAGCGACTGGCCATACCTGCAGCCAAAATCAACAATGTAGGTTTCATATTTTTAAATTTGTTTACAAATGAATTCGAACTGTCATCTGTAAATTTGTTAGATAATTCGATGAAATTTTATTCTATTTGTAAAAATAGTACAAAGCCATATTAAAAGATGTAAATGATTGATGCTTATCAAAACATTTTAGTAGAATCCCTTCGTTCGAAAGAATTTTCTACTAAAAAACTGGCGGTTATGGTGGCTCGTTTAGACCAAATCCATCCAATCGTTTCGGGAAACAAACTCTTCAAATTGCATTATTACATTGAAGCTGCAAAAGCAATGAACACCAGCACCATCGTGACTTTAGGCGGTGCTTATTCCAATCATCTGGCAGCAACTGCTTTCTATTGCAAACAACAAAACATGCGCAGTATTGGCATTGTTCGTGGTGAAGAATCGCCGGCGTTATCACACACTTTAATTAATTGTAAAGAAAATGGCATGCAGCTTATTTTTGTGTCCCGGACGGAATATGCCATCATCAATGCAGAAAATATAGCCCAGTTTATAGCGCCAAATGCAGCATCCTATCTTTTTATACCAGAAGGCGGATTTGATACAATGGGGGCAAAAGGTGCTGCTCACATCGCCAACATGTTAGCTTTACATCAACCAACACATGTATGTACAGCAATTGGCACGGGCACTACATTTGCGGGACTATTATTCAACGAAGGCAATACTTTTAAAACCATAGGCATTCCAGTTTTAAAAGGACTAACCGATGTTTCACAGCGATTGGAAAAATTGATTGGTCAACAAAAAACTGCGGATTATGATATTTGGGATCATTATCATTTTGGCGGGTATGCAAAAACAAATCCCTTGCTGCTCAATTTCATGAATGACTTTTATCAACAATATCAAATTCCATTGGATTTTGTTTATACGGCAAAGATGATGTATGCGGTTATGGCCCAAATTCAATTGGGCAGCTTTCCTCCGGGAAGTAAAATTATATGCATACACACTGGCGGACTACAAGGAAATCTTTCTTTGCCAAAAGGCAGTTTAGTTTTCTAAATATATCCGCATCCTTTTATATTTGCACATCATTTGAAATTAAGCTTTAGAATTGAAGACATCAACATCCATGCAAATGAAAATGCGTCGTTTTTTATTGATTTTTGGTTGTTTGCTCTCTGCTTCCATTCTGAGTGCTCAAAACACTTTACCCGAAATCACGGTAAAGAACCTGAACGAAAAAATCATTGTAAGTTGGTTAAACACGTACAAGAAACCCATTCAAAACATCCTCATTCAACGATCTTTTGATAGTTTAAAAAACTACACCACCATTGGAACGGTTTTAAATCCGCAGAATACAGAAAATGGATATCCCGACAACATGCCGCCTTACAACAAAATGTATTACAGGGTTACTATTATTTTCGAAGGAGGTGCATATGAAATTGGTAAGGCCGCACGTCCGGTGAAAGAAATCATTGAGCTACCAGAATTGGATATTACCGCTATTCCAAAACCCAAAACGACAATTGCCCCTGCTGAAGAAGAATTGGCATTATCAAAAGGAGAAGCATCAGAGCGTATTCAACAATTGTCATTTGATAAACAACGCAACTTCAACAAAGACTCACTTTCTATCAAAGTTATTGAACCCAAGCGCATCATCGAAACCGCTTACCCTAGCAACAGAATTTTTACCAGCAAACAAAACACCATCGTTATACAAATTGCAGAAGCAAAATTTAAAAAATACACAATAAAATTCTTTGACGAAAACGAGCTGTTGGCATTGGAATTAAAAAAAATAAAAGAAGATTATTTAATCCTGGAAAAATCCAATTTCAGCAAGGCCGGTTGGTTTCGTTTTGAAATTTATGAGGATGGAAAATTATTTGAAAAAAACAAAGTCTTCATTGCAAAAGACAAACCCAAGCCCAATGGTTAATCCATCCATTCAATATTAAAAATGGATTCGAATTTTTGTTTGATGGTAGATTTCACTTTCGTTACATCTGCTTTTTCCCCAATTTCTTTTTCTATAGAGGTTACCTGTTTGTTTTGAATGCCACAAGGAATAATGTTGTTGAAATACGTCAGGTCGGTATTTACATTCAACGCGAAACCGTGCATTGTTATCCATCGGCTGCATCGTACGCCAATTGCACAAATCTTCCTTTCTTTACCTGGAATGTCTGCATCTATCCAAACGCCGGTTTCTCCTTTGCTTCGAGCACCCAAAATGCCCCATTCTGAAATGGTTTGTATGATCACTTCTTCCATGTTTCGAAGATACAGTCCAATGTCGGTGGTGAATTTTTCCAAATCAAAAATGGGATAACCAACAATTTGACCTGGACCATGAAAGGTGATATCTCCACCTCTATTCGTCCTAAAAAATGCAATTCCTTTTTCCTTAAGCTCATCATCAGAAAGCAATACGTTTTCAATATTGCCGCTTTTACCTAGGGTATACACCAAGGGATGTTCGCAAAAAAACAAGTGATGTTGCGTGGCGAGTTGCATTGGGTTCAAATCCAATTGTTGAAGCCTAGCGGCAGTTTTGATGGCTACATTTTCCGACAAAATCAATTCTTGCCGATCCCAGGCGGTTTGATAATCAATATTTCCTAAATCAGAAAAGAGAACGGGTTGCTTATCCAATGCTTTGTTTTAATTTGCGAAGATAATTATTTGATGGAGCTTTATCATCCCTAATTTGTTTATTCACTTTAAAAAACGCAGCATGCACCACGATATAGAAGAAGAAGTTTCAGAATCAGAAGAGCTCTATGAACGCATGTCGATTGTGGTGGATAAGGGACAAGAGCCTTTGCGCATCGACAAATTCTTGATGGCCAGAATTGAAGGTGCTACCAGAAATAAAATTCAACAATCCATTGAAAACGAAATGGTGATTGTGAATGAAAAGCCCATCAAAAACAATTATAAAATAAAAGCGGGTGACAAAATTGTTGTTTATGACAATAACAATCCGGAGGTATCGGAAATCATCCCACAAGACATTCCACTCAACATAGTGTATGAAGATGATGATTTGTTTATCATCAACAAACCCGTTGGAATGGTTGCACATCCAGGCAGTGACAATCCCGATCAAACACTCATCAATGCTGCAGCTTACCATTTAAAATTGCAAAATCCAGAAGTAGACGACAGCAGTTTGCCTCGATAT
>CAIQHJ010000005.1 GCA_903871575.1 uncultured Bacteroidota bacterium | reverse complement strand
GTAAAGACATTCATACGGCAACAGCAGCAAAAGTGTTTAATGTAGAGGAGGCTGAAGTAACCAAAGAAATGAGATACAAAGCGAAGAGTGTGAACTTTGGAATCATTTATGGACAAGGTGCGTTTGGATTAGCTGAAAATCTCGGCATATCACGAACAGAGGCTAAGGAAATCATTGACAACTACAAGAAGCAGTTTCCAAACATTCAACAATACATGGATGACACGATACAGTTTGCCAAAATAAACGGTTATGTACAAACGCTTATGGGAAGAAAGCGATGGTTGAAAGACATAACATCAGCCAACTTTACGGTGAGGGGATTTGCAGAACGAAACGCTATTAATTCACCCATACAAGGCACAGCTGCAGACATGATCAAGCTGGCCATGATTAAAGTGCATGAAGCATTCAAACAACATCAATTCAAATCTAAAATGATTTTGCAGGTGCATGATGAATTGGTTTTTGATGTGGTTAAAGAAGAACTGGAAATGGTGAAGCCCATTATTTTATCATCTATGCAACATGCATTGGAACTTCCTCAGGGCGTTCCAACAGATGCAGAATTGGGTTCTGGAGCCAATTGGTTGTCTGCTCATTAAAAGATTATGGAAAAGAAAAATTTAATTTACTGTTACGACGCGTATTGCGGTTGGTGTTATGGGTTTAGCAAAGTAATGACTGCTGTTGCACAAACATTTAAAGACGATTTGTACATGGAAGTTTTGAGTGGAGGTATGATACTGCCAGAAAAACCGGTACACATAAGCGTTAGTGCAGACTATATTTTGAATGCCATTCCACATGTAGCGTCTACAACGGGTGTAACATTTGGCGATGATTTTTTATGGCACATCAAAAATCCAGAAGACAGTGATTGGTATCCACATTCGGAAAAACCTGCTATTGCGCTTTGTATTTTTAAAGAATATTTTCCAGATAGGGCAGTTGAAATTGCTTCTGATTTGCAATATGCCTTGCATGGTGAGGGAAGAGACTTAACCGATAATGAAGCGTACCGTCATCTCCTGGAGAAATACAGCATCAATCCTGAAATATTTTATGAAAAATTGGCGAGTGAAACCTACAAAGAGATGGCGCATTACGAATTTGCGTTGGTGCAGCAATTGAAAGTAGATGGTTATCCTTGTGTATTCATACAAATCAACGATAACAGTTTTCACATGGTTGCCAGAGGTTACACCTCCGAAGCAGCACTAACAGAAAGAATTAAATTGGTAATTGGCGCATAGCCAACTGCGTTATTTCTTCTTTACAAAAGCATTTTCATAACAAGTGATCCATTCATCTACGGTCATTTTAGAAGCCAATTCGCCCAGCAATTCAAATGGAATGGACTCCATTTTTTTAAAACGAATGCAGCTTTTTCCCATATCTAATTTCGAAATGTTTAGCTTTTCATATGCTGTAGTAAACCATTCAAATAATGCGGGATTGGCATAAATGCCCATGTGATAAACAGCAATAAAATTCTTTTGTGAAGCAATGCTAATAAATGGCAATGGTTGTTTGGGATTGCAATGATAACCACTTGGATAAAGCTTATGGGGCACACAATACGTAATCATACCATAACTCATGGTTTCTACAAAACCTTTCGGCAAGTATTTTGTGAAAGCCTTGTGTAGTTTAGTCATGGCAGAATTCCTGTCTGCTGGAAGTTCAGATAGATAGTCTGTTACGGTTGTTGCGGCAGATTGCATAAAATTTTTTTTCGAAGATAAAATTAATTTCTAAACGACTGTAGCAGTAGCTAAAGTTTGAATGTTGTTTTTCAAAACCTACAATTAATCAACTAATTCGGATACGCAACTTTGGGAATGAACTCTTCAGTAGCAGCTACTTTCTTTGGTGCACCAAAATTTTTCAGGTTGTAACTAAACGTCAATAAAAAATATTGTTGCAATACCGTACTTCTTGAATCTTCGAGATAGGTGTTGGTTACATTTCTACTGATGCTTTGGTTTTGTTTCAAGATATCAAAGACACTAATTTTTAATTCGCCGGTATTGTCTTTAAAGAACTTCTTGCCAATAGACGCATTCCAAAGCGTAAAAGTTCTGTCGAACCCACCAGAAAGCCCTTTGAAAATTTGGCTACTCAATTCGTTTTGTATAAACCAGCCTTTTTTGCTCAGCAAATTAAAATTAACACCAACATTGTGATTGATGTAATCATTGTTGACTATAGTTGTTCCTCTTGTGTTGGCTTTGTTGATGTTGGCATTGTAAGAAACATTATAATCAATGTATTCGCTGATGTTGCTTACCAAAGACATGCCCATGTTGAATTGAATTGTTTTTGTAGTAGTAGCAATATTGTTCACCAACCCGGGCATTTTTGAATAGATGATGTAACTATTCAGGTTGATTGTTGTTTTTAATTTTTTAACAGGTATACCCATAGAGAAATAACTTCTCAAAAATCGGTAGCCATTCAAATTCACGGGCTTCGAAAATTGAGATCCTTTTCTTAAAATCACACCTTCTTGTAAGGTAGAATCTGCTGATGCGATGAAGGTTGCATTGGAAATATAATCTTCTGCCTTTTGAATAAAAATACCTGCAAACAAACTTCTATTCGTTTTGGTATTGGTGTATGTATAACGGCTACCCATATACTGTGTATAAGATTGTTTTAAATCTTTGTTTCCGCTGCTTACACTTAAAGGGTTGGAAAGGTTTACCACATCCTGCAACTGACTGATGCTGGGAAAATTGGTTGTGGCTCTGTAAAACATTCTGATGTTGCTGCTTTTAGAAATTTTCTTTCTCCAATAACCATAAGGCAGGAAGTTTCTAAAACTTTGGCGTACAGCAGTTTTGCTGGGCAGCACTCTATCGCTATTGAGTTGTGTTTCTTGGTAGCTTATTGTGGCCGACATTTGTTCGTCTTTGCTGGGAGTGAAACGATAAGTGATGCCGCCATTGTTGGTGATGATGGTATTGGTAAATTTATTGGATAACATCGAATCAAAAACAGCATATTGTTGTCCATCGTAGGCAAAGGTTTGTTGATTGGCTTTGCTGGTTTGTACGGATGGATTGTATTCCAACTGAATTTGACCTCTTCCTTTTTTTCCTACAGGTTCATTGTAGGTGATGCTGCCTCCGACGGTATTGCCATCGGATGTGTTGTCGCTAAATTGTTGTTGAAGAGAATCTGGATAAATGGGGAAGCCCAAATAATCATAAAATCGATAGCGGCCATTGATATTGGATTGGCCATCGTTTTTTACAAAAGTAGTATTGAATGAGGTGGAAAAAATTCTATTTTTCTTTTTGAAAGAATGTCGATACATGATGGAATTCTTGAGATTATATCCATCTTTTAATCTTTGTGCATTGGAGTTTGAATTGTATAGAGAGTCGTTGGTGTTTTGATAACTTTTAATATCGCTGAAAGTGCCGCTGTTGTTGTTTTGAAAATTTAAACTGGGAATGATGAAGAGCATGTTGTTGGAGTCGATCTTGTGTTCAATTCTGGCGTTGATGCGATGGTTGTTGTTGTTGGATGTAGCGTTGCTGTTTTTGAAGATGCTTTGATTTTCTTCAAAAATATTGTTGTTGGTAATGGATAAGTTTTCATTTTGGCTGTTGTTAAAAAAATAACTTCCGGTAATGTTGGTGTTGCTGCCCCATTTATCGCTGTAATTGATGCCGATGGCGTTGGTGTTGTTGATGCCATTGGCTTGATCGGTGGTAAAACTTTCTGAAGGGGCACCGGGGCCTCTGAAATTGCCACTTCCGGGAGGACCTGGGCGTGCGCTACTGGCGTTGCCCGTTATGCCAAGTAAATCCTGCGAACCGAAATTTTGTTGGTTGATGTTGTTGAAATTGCCCACCAAACTTACCCTGCGATCTTCTTTAAAGAAACTTACATTTCCACCAGCGCTGTATTTTTTATCTGTTCCAACGCCAGCGTATATACGACCAAATTGCGCATTGTTGATGCCCGCTTTGGTAATGATGTTGATGGCTTTTTGTGAATTTCCATCATCAATACCGGTCATCTGGGATTGGTCGCTCATTTTATCAAACACCTGAATTTTATCTACGGCGCCAGCAGGAATATTTTTTAGCGCAGCAGAGGCATCATCTCCAAAAAAATCTTTACCATCAACCGTAACTTTTTTCACTTGCTCCCCTTGTGCGGTAATGGAGCCATTTTTATCAACAGTAATGCCAGGCATTTTCTTTACCAGATCTTCAGAAGTGGCATCTGGATTTACTTTATATTGATTGGCATTGTATTGAGCGGTATCATCTTTTTGAACTACACCAGGACCGGTTGCGTTGATGACAACGGCGTCCATAGATTTTACGGCTCTATCTGCAAACAAAGCACCCAATGCAATCGATTCAGTAGATACCATAAAATCTTTAAAATATGGCTGATAACCAACTGCGGTTGCCTTTAAAAAATAACTTCCTGCATTGACAGTAAAAGTAAAATTCCCATTTGCAATAGTAGTTGTTGCAGCAATTTGAGTACTGTCTGTCTTATTAAATACAAAGAGAGTGGCTCCTTTGATGCTGTTTTTATCTAAACGATCTGTCAAATTCCCCGTTACTTGAAATTGTTGTGCCGCAACTATGTTGCACATCAAGCAAGCAAAACCCAACATCCATACACGAAGCTTCATTGTATTTATTTTAAAAATTAAAATTTGCAGAAAGTAGATAGCCACTTTTAGCATTTATTTAAGCCGATAACCCAAGCATTTAATTATTAGTAATTATATTGCACATTCAAAAATTGAATATGGAATATAATAAATTAGTTGCTGTTACTGGATTAAGCGGTTTGTTTGAATTGGTTTCTTCTAAAGCCGACGGAGGATTAGTCCGCTCGCTAGATGACAAAAGTACCAAATTTGTAAGCAATCGCGTACATGCTTTCTCTCACTTGGAAAGTATTGAAGTATTTACTACCGAAGACAACGTTAATCTCACCGAAGTTTTTTTAGCGATGCAATCGAATAGCCAAGCATTACCAGATGCAAATGATGCAAAAGCCATCAAAGCATATTTTGGTGTAGTTTACCCCAATATGGATTTTGAAAGAGTGTATGGCAGCGACATGAAAAAGATGATCAAGTGGTTTGAGATTTTGAAAAAAAATGAGATTGAAATCAAATTGTCTGAATCACCAGCAGAAGATGCGGTTGCAGAACAACCTACGGAGAAAAAATCGGCTGCATCAAAGCCCGCTGCTCCTAAAGCTGCAGCGGTAAAGAATGCACCGGCTAAAAAAATAAATACCCCTCGTAAAATGGCTTAAGCCATTTATCGAAAATCAATTTACTTACATCAACAAACTTCCGCTTCGGCGGATTTTTTCTATGACATACTCTGCCAACATCAAAAAAGCTGTACGATCGTATCTTCCAAAAGATTTCAACATTACAGAATGGGCTGTGTTAGCGCCATTTTTTATAGAACTCGAAGCGCGCGACATCTCTACAAAAGAAAAGTTGGAGCAATGGTTGAAAGATCAAAGTGAGTTGGAAGCGGTTGTAAGTGAAGATGCTTGTTGGCGTCAAATAAAAATGACTTGCGACACACAAGATAAAAATCTAGAGGAGTCTTTCAATTATTTTTGTTTGCACATTCAACCACATATACAGCCTTATGCTGACGCCTTGAATAAAAAATTGCTTCAAGCAACTCATGTATCATCGCTCGATCAGTCAAGATATTTTACGTATTTGAGGAATGTGAAAAAAAGCATTGAGCTTTTCAAAGAAGAGAATATTCCATTGCAAGCAGAATCGGCAGTTTTACAACAGCAATATGGTCAGATTACGGGTGCCATGAGCATTGAATACAACGGACAACAATACACGCTACAACAAGCCGGTAAATTCCTGGAAAGCAAAGACAGAAATGTAAGAGAAGAAGTGTATCATAAAATTCAGCAAAGAAGATTAGAAGAAAAGCAGCCGTTAAATGAATTATTTGATAAGCTCATTGCCATTAGAAATCAGGAAGCAATCAATGCTGGTTTTGAATCCTATGTTGGCTATCGATTTAAAGAATTGGGCCGTTTTGATTATGCGCCCAAAGATTGCTTTCAATTTCATGAGGCGGTGAAATTACATGTACTTCCATTGGTTAAAGCCATACATCAAAAAAAACAACAAGAACTTGGTGTTGATCAATTAAGACCTTGGGATTTGGAGGTAGAAGTTGGTGATGCACAGCCGTTACAGCCTTTTAAAACAGGCAATGAATTATTGGAAAAGACGATAGATTGTTTCCATAAAATGAATCCTTTTTTTGGCGATTGTTTGGTTAAGATGCAGGAGTTGAAACACCTCGATTTAGAAAGCAGAAAAGGCAAGGCGCCAGGCGGCTACAATTGTCCGTTAGCAGAAAGCGGCGCGCCATTTATTTTCATGAATGCTGCCGGACAAATGCACGATGTAACAACAATGGTACATGAAGGTGGACATGCAGTGCATTCGTTTTTATCACATGAATTGCCGCTCAGCGGATTCAAAGAATATCCGATGGAAATTGCAGAAGTTGCCAGTATGGCAATGGAATTGTTTTCTATGGATTATTGGGATAGTTTTTTTGATAATGCTGCAGATTTAAAGCGCGCCAAAATTCATCAACTGGAAAGAGTCATTACCATATTTCCATGGATTGCCATCATCGATAAATTTCAACATTGGTTGTACCAACACCCACAACATACCATTGAGGAAAGGACAAACAGCTGGTGTGCTATTTTGGAATCATTTCACGACGGGGTGATGGATTACAGTGGATTAGAAGCGTACAGAGCCAATGCATGGCAAAGACAACTGCATTTATTTGAAGTTCCTTTTTATTATATAGAATATGGCATTGCGCAATTGGGTGCCATTGGTATGTGGATGCAATTCAAGCAAGATAAAGAAGCAGCCATTGCCAATTACTGTCATGCGTTAAGTTTGGGCGGAACCAAAACATTACCGGAATTGTATGAAGCAGCGGGATTGACATTTGACTTTTCACCAGAAAAAATTAAAGTACTCATGGCATTTGTGCAAACAGCGCTGGATGAGTTGGAGCATTAATTTTTACAATGTAAGCAGATGCCCTTTACAATCATAGCGGCTTGAATGGGTTTAAATCCTTTTGGAAGTTGAATATTGGGGACTGTAATTTCTTCTAGACAATTGGTTTTGTTGCAGGTGATGCAAATAAAATGAACGTGCTCATCGTGGTGATGACCATCACTGCAATTGTCTTTACACAGCGCATATAAGATGGTATTGTCGGTTGTGGGTATCAGGTGAATGATGCCGCGCTCAACAAAAGTTTGCAAGGTGCGGTATACTGTTACCCTGTCGATAGAAACGGAAGTATTTTTCTCAATGTCTGCGTGCGCTAAAGCACCGCCACCAAGCACAAACATTTCTAAAATGTTTTTTCTCCCTTCGGTAACATTTAACTTGGCTTTTTTTAAAATATCTTCTATTGTGTTCATGATTAATTGGGGGTATTGCTGAAACCATTCAGGAATCTTCCAGGCTCTACTTTTTCTTTTAAAAGCTCGGGAATGTCGCGTATCAATTTTTGTAGTTCCGCTTCGATAAGCCCATCATATATTCCTCTAACCCTTCCGTAGCGGTCTACCAACGCAAAAAACTGCGAATGGATAAACTGATTTTCTATTCGCTGTGTGCTGTCTGGTTTTCCATTGTCGATCATGTATCCCTGACGTGCTAACTTATACAACATCGATTTTTCTCCGGTAAGAAATTTCCAGTTTTTGTTTTGGTAGGGTTTGATGGAATCGGATGGCTGATAAACCAATTTAAAACTGTTGTCTTCGTTTTTGATGAGGGTGCCGTTGAACATTTTGTTTTCATATTTTTTCAATAAAAAAACGCTGTCTGTTTCTGGCATGCAGGTATGCGAAGCAATTAAAAAATCGGGTTCGTCTTTAAACACATCATACACTCTTCTCATGTTGGTGTTCATTTTGGGACAAATGCCTTTACAAGTGGTAAAGAAGTATTCAGCAACATAAACTTTGCCTTCTGTGTTTTTTTGAGTGAACTTTTTTCCATCCTGATCAACAAAAGAAAATTCGGGAATGTTGTTGTTGATTACGGCCAATGTAGAATCGCTAAATGGATGCTCATTGATGATGGCCCAGTAAAAAAAAGTTAGCAATAAAATAAAAAATCCCAAGTAAATCCACCATTTGTATTTTTTCATGACGACGGTTTTTTATTCGATTTCAAAGGTATGCAACTGCTGTCGTATTATTTTTAAAAGTTGCAACGATATTGCAAATGGGTTATCTTTGTTTGCTGATGAAACTAAAGTTAAATTGGGACGGGTTGGGCATTTTTACATCGATTGCGTGTGCCATTCATTGTGGCATATTGCCTATGATTTTACCAGCATTGCCGCTATTTGGAATCAATATTATTCACAACGCTTTGTTTGAATGGGCGATGATTGGGATTGCTTTTGGCGTGGGTATTTTTTCTTTATACCATGGGTACACCAAGCATCACCACCAAAAAAATCCGGTGATTATATTTTTAGTAGGATTTTGTTTTTTGGTTGCCAAACAATTTTTCCATAATATAGAATTTCTGCTCCTAAGCATTGCAGTTGTTTTGATCATATATGCACACTACCGCAATTATGTATGGAGTAGAAGAAACACCTGTCAGTCACCACATCACAAACATTAAACACTTTTCAAATCAATTTATCAACAACATGAAAGCAATTTTAATCTGTATTATTTCGATGGTTGTTTCAAGTTCATTGTGTGCACAAACCAAGACAGAAAAAGAAATTAT
>CAIQHJ010000004.1 GCA_903871575.1 uncultured Bacteroidota bacterium | reverse complement strand
TTGGAAGAGACATGTTGAGTCGGCTCATCATTGGTAGCAGAATAAGTTTATCTGTGGGCTGTATTGCGTTGTTGGTTTCTTTATTAATTGGAATAAGTTTGGGTGCGGTGGCGGGTTATTATCGGGGATGGGTAGACGCAATGATTATGTGGTTGATAAATGTAACATGGAGTGTGCCAACCTTGCTGTTGGTATTTGCTTTTACGATTGCAATGGGAAAAGGATTTTGGCAAATTTTTATAGCCATCGGACTTACCATGTGGGTGAATGTAGCGCGGTTGGTAAGGGGTCAGGTATTAAGCTTGCGAAACGAAGCGTTTATACAAGCCGCCAAGACCATGCAGTTTGGTACGTTTAGAATCATTACAAGGCATTTGTTACCCAACATGATTGGCCCCATTTTGGTGATAGCTTCTAGCATATTTGCATCAGCAATCATCATCGAAGCCGGACTTAGTTTTTTGGGAATTGGAGTGCAACCACCAGATCCGAGTTGGGGTTTGATGATAAAAGAGAACTACACCTACATGCTCATACATAAGCCAATGCTGGCATTGGTGCCGGGCTTGGCAATCATGATGTTGGTGCTTGCTTTTAATATATTAGGCAATGCTTGCAGAGATGCTTTTGATGTAAAGCAAACTTAGGATGCAGGTGCTACAGGAACATTTCTAACAAACCCTTCTTCTAAAGAAATAAAAGTTTCTGTCCTTTCGATCCCTTTAATTTTTTGTAGCTCATCGTGCAATACATATCTCAACTGGGTAATGTCTTTGCAAACAATTTCTAAGAACATGCTGTAGTTACCGGTGATGTAATTCAATCGGATGATTTCTGGAATTTTCATCAATTCTTTGGCAACATTGTCGTACAAGGAACTTTTTTCTAAATAAATACCTACGAAGGCGGTGATGTCGTAACCCAACAATTTCAAATCAACACTTAGTCTTGTGCCTTTTACAATTTTAAATTCTTGTAATTTTTTAATTCTCACGTGAATTGTTCCACCACTAACAAATAATTTTTTTCCCAATTCTGCGTAAGATATTTCTGCATTTGACATCATGGCATCAATGATTTGCAAATCCAATTTGTCAAGATTTAATTTTCCAGCCATTTTTATTGTGTTTTTTGTAATGTTTTAAATATATGTGCAAATATTTGGCATTTTTCTATAATTTCAAAATATATTTTGAATTAATTTCAATATTTGTTGGATTTTGTTAGTTTTATTACCCGATAGCACTTGAAGTAGCGTGTAAATATCGGAAAAAATGTGGGGTGATGAAATTTTTGGCAGACATGCCCTCTCGTCTCGGGGGTGAGGACAAAAGGAAAAACTCGGCCCAAATGGTTTGATAAAGATAAACCATTTGGGTTATGGCTAACTACCTCGTGAAGGTTCGAACCCTTCCCCTACAGCAGGTTTTTATTTTACAGAAGCCCTTGCAGCGTGAGTTGTAGGGGTTTTTTGTTGGGGTGATTTTTAAAAAAGTTTCACTAAAGGTTTTACTACGATTGCTGATGTGGTTGAAATAAGCAAACAACAAAATCAGCAAATACTTTTGGCTCAATGTTAAGTATCCTTTACATTTGATTTAATAAAAAAATTAAACTATGACTTATTTACTGCCACATCGTTTTAAAAAGATTGGTGTTGCTATTGCTCCTATCGGTTTTGCGTTATGGGTTTTCATGCAGATGGGAATGATAACCCATGCTTTGAACTTCTTTATTCAAGAAACAGCAAACAATCATTTTGCATTTCATGTTGTAAATGTATCAATTGCCGTGATGTCTTTCTTTTCATTTCTTGCCGGCATTTATTTTATAACTTTTTCCAAAGAAAAAATTGAAGATGAAATGGTACAAAAAACAAGGCTGGATAGTTTTCAATTTGCCGCACTCACACAAATCATATTCATTATTATCGGCTTTTTTTCAATGATGATTCTTGAGGAACCAAGCGAAGGCGGATTGATGCTTTTCTTTATCTCAATCATTTTTCTTTTCTGGCTTTCTTTTATTTGCCGCTTCAATTACATTTTACATATTAAGATTTTCAGATCCAATCATTCATGAAAAACTACCTCAAAGAAGAAAGGACAAAAAAGCAACTCACCCAGGTTGAATTAGCCGAAATGGTAAACGTATCCCGACAAACCATCATCTCCATTGAAACAGGCCGTTATACGCCATCGGTTACACTAGCTATTAAATTGGCAGTTGTATTAGGAAAGCGAGTTGAATCGCTGTTTGAAGTGGAGAAAACGGACTAAGCCCAATATATTTTCGTTTTTGCAATATTGCAATATTACATATTCCCAACAGCACCCCAACATCCCCAATTTTCCATCTTCAACCGTTCTTCCTTTATTCTTTTATTTCTAACTTTGCCGACTCATGGGACAAAAAAAATTATTGCGTTTCGCACAAATCAAAGACATGCCCAATGTTTTTGAATATCCAACCAATATCGCCGGCAAATGGAATCAAATGCTCAACAATGATTTACCCATTGTTTTGGAGCTGGCTTGCGGCAGAGGTGAGTATGCAATCGGTTTGGCAAAATTATTTCCCGATCAAAATTTTATCGGCGTTGATGTAAAAGGCAATCGCATGTACTTGGGCGCCAAGAAAGCCCTAGATCTGCCTTTGCCCAATGCAATTTTCCTACGCACTCAAATCGAAATGCTCCCCGAATATTTTTTGCAAGATGAAGTAAATGAAATCTGGATTACATTTCCAGATCCTCAATTGCGAACGTCGCGCGCAAAGAAAAGATTGACACATCCGAGATTCTTGCGGCTTTATCAAAAAGTTCTTACCAAAAATGGCAGCATCCACTTAAAAACCGATTCTCCCGATTTATACCAATTCACCCTAAAAGTAGCAGCATTGTACGGACTCATCATACATGAATCTTGTGATGATGTGTATGCCCAAACAACAATAGATCAGCGGCTTACCATAAAAACGCATTATGAAAGTTTGGATATAGCCGGAAGCAACAAAATCTTCTATCTTCGTTTTTCATTGCCCGAAACAATTGCCGACAAAGACGATGAATTGCAATATTTATTGAAACAAACCGAAACTTCTGAGCCATAATTTTGTTTGAATTAAATATGAACGAACAGTTAATTGAAGACGTAGATTTTTATTTTAATGAAGAGGGATATGTTGTACTCACCGAAAAATACCACCTCAGCAAAGGATTCTGTTGCGGCAATGGATGCAAACACTGTCCATACGATTTCGAATCTGTACCCGAACCCAAAAGAAGTGCTCTTTTAGAAAAAAAATCCGCTTAACAACACATTCTATCAGAGATTGTCATACTTGAATTAATGTACGTTGATGAAAAATAATAAACCAGTACCACAAACTGCTCCATCCAAATCATACCATTTCTTTGATGATGTTTTTGAAGTGGTTAAACAAATTCCTCGTGGAAGGGTTACTTCCTATGGCGCCATTGCTCGTTTTTTAGGAACTAAAATGAGTGCAAGAATGGTAGGATGGGCGATGAATGCTTCACACACACAATTAGATAATATTCCGGCACATCGAGTGGTTAATAGAAATGGAATGCTCACAGGTAAAGCTCATTTTCCAACGCCCACCAGAATGGAAGAAATGCTTAGCCAAGAAGG
>CAIQHJ010000003.1 GCA_903871575.1 uncultured Bacteroidota bacterium | reverse complement strand
TGATGGGAAGTAAATTGTTGTTCAGCATTACACTATCCAACTGCATGGGTTCTTGTAAGTCGATTTGGATGGTGGTGATGCCACTGTCTACAATAGTTATGATGTTTTTACCGACAATGGATTTGTTTAAAAAATTGGGTTCAACGGTTATATCGTAATGCAAGACATCCCATTTTTTTCTGCCCTTGCCGTTGCTACCTCTCAGTGTATCTGCATGAGTGAATGGCGTTTGGGAGAAACCAATGGTTGCGTATAAAAATAAAAAGATGACAAAAGTGCATTTCATTATTCGTAATATTTTGGGAAGTTAAAGGTAGTGATAGCCAAACAAATTTCTTGCTATTCAGATTCCTGTGCTACATTTATTCATGTTTATTAACAAAAGAAACATTTTTTGGGGTCATGCTTTTCTGATTTGCTTCGGGATGTCGTGTAAAGAATTAAAACAACAGCCCAACAATATATTTCGCTACAATGAAACAGCAGGTATTAGCACGTTGGATCCGGCATTTGCTAAAAACCAGGCTTTAATGTGGCCAACGCATCAATTGTACAATACGCTCATCGAAGTTGATAGTGCGTTAAATCTGGTACCAAGCATTGCAAAATCTTGGACATTTTCAACAGACAAAAAAACAATCACATTTCACTTACGTACGGATGTTTATTTTCATGATGATGCCTGTTTCACTGGTGGAAAGGGAAGAAAATTAAGGGCTGCTGATGTTGTGTATAGTCTAAACCGCATCATAGATCCTAATGTTGCAAGTCCAGGTGCATGGATTTTTAACAATAAGCTAGACAGCATCAATCCATTTAAAGTTGTAGACGACTCTACTTTTTTACTCTCCATGCAATCGCCATTTGTCCCTATGCTTGGCATTTTGAGTATGTCGTATTGTGCTATTGTTCCAAAAGAAGCAGTCGAAAAATATGGTGTAGATTTTAGAAAGCACCCAGTTGGTACCGGGCCGTTTTGTTTGTTGAGATGGCAAGAAGGAGAGCGTTTGGTTATGAAAAAGAATTTGCACTATTTTGAAAAAGATGAAAAAGGAAATTCCCTTCCTTATTTAGATGGGGTGAGCATTCAATTTTTGGATAGCAAAACCACTGAATTCTTGGCATTTGAACAACAGCAATTGGATTTTATTAATGATCCCGATCCCGCATTCAAAGACGAATTGTTGACCAAATCGGGGAAGTTAAAATCAAATTGGGCGTCTACGTTTAGTGTACAACAACATCCATTTTTAAATACAGAATACCTTGGAATTTTAATAGATGAGCAATCTGAATTGGTTAAAAGTTCCCCGCTTCGATTGGCTAAAATCCGACAAGCCATTAATTACGCTATTGACAGAAAAAAACTCTTGTTCTACATGCGCAATTCCATCGGCAATGTAGCCAGCAGCGGCTTTGTACCCATTGGATTACCATCGTTCGACAGCAAACTAAAGGGTTTTGAATATGATCCTGTTCGAGCAAAGTTATTGTTGACTGCTGCTGGTATTGATGAACAACATCCTATGCCACCAATAACTTTAACCACAGTTCCCAATTATGCTGGCATAGGTTCGTTTATCGCAAATGAATTACAACAGGTAGGCATCAACGCTAAAGTAGAAATTGTACAAAAAAGTTTGTTGCTACAACAAATGTCGGCTGCACAAGTTGTTTTCTTTAGGGGAAGCTGGATTGCCGATTATCCGGAGGCTTCCAATTTCTTCAGCGTTTTTTATGGAAAAAATCCTGCCCCGCCCAATTACACCAGATACCAAAATGAACAGTTTGATTTGTTGTATGAAAAAGCGATTGCCGAGCCGGTAGATTCTATTCGTTATGCCATTTATCGCAGCTTAGAATATCTGATTATGGAAGATGCTCCGGTAGTTCCGCTATGGTACGACATGAGCATTCATTTGATTCAAAAAAACATAACAGGATTTACCTCCAATAGTATGAATATGCTGGAACTAAAAAGGGTAAAAAAATAACGGCTGTCTTTCGGCAGCCGTTATTTAAAATGAATGGATTTTTTACACTAGTTTTTCATGATTTTCTTGATGAATTTGTCAGTAGCTGTTGTTACTTCCAAAATGTAATTTCCTTTTGGTAATATTCCGAAATCTTTCATTACAACGATGTTGTCTCCTTTTTGAACATCAACATTGCGACGCAATAATTCTTTTCCATCGAAAGAGATGATTCTGAAAGTTGCGTTTACATCTGCTTGACTACTTAATGCAACTTTAATGTCGGTAACAAATGGATTAGGGAATACGTTGAATTTTTCTACGCTGATGCTGCCGTTGATTTTGATGGCAACAATTTTAGAGAACGCATATTTGCCATCATTATCGAATATTCTTAAACGATAGTATAGAATAGGTGCGTTGGTGTTGATTGCATCTGTATAGGTATAATTGTGTGCGATGGTTGTAGAGCCGTTACCATTTACTTTTCCTCTCGATTCAAAATGAATACCGTCTTCGCTTCTTTCAATTTCAAAGAAACTGTTGTTGATTTCAGATTGTGTAGACCACTTGAGCAATGAAGTTCTATTGTTTAATAAGCTCGCAGTGAATGAAGTCATTTTTACAGGTGTAGGGCCTTGGTTTTCGCCTATCACTGCAGTACCATCGTCGGTAAACAAATCACCTACAACCGAGTTGCCATAAATTCTAGCGGTGTTAATAATAGAACCCGGGATAGCTTGGGCTTTTACTTTAAACTTAACTGAGTAGCTGCTGTTGGTTGGCAATTCTCCACCTGCAGATCCTGTAGCGCCTGTACCAATGAAAAACTTAACATAGTTTCTGTTGTTTGTCGTTCCAAAAAATGCTTGGTCAGCATCTTGTCCATCTGTTTTGAAGCCAGCAGTTACACCTGGGGCACTTACTACTTGCAATGAGTTGGAAACATATGTTACGTTGTTTGGCAAAGAATCTACGATGAAAGTGTTGTATGCAGAACCTGCACCTTGGTTTGAACCTGCTAAAGTATAAGTAAGCTCTTCGTTTGAATCTGCAAATCCATTGGCATTGTCATCAACAACTGTTTTGGTTAATACAACAGTTGGGTCTTTTACTCTAATGCAAAAAGTGAAAATACTTGGGAAATACATATCGGCTTCTGTACCAAACTGAACCGTTAAGCTTGTTGCATTGGGTTGGATATTATATCCTGTACCTACATTCACCTCGTCGATATCAATACCCATTTGGTTGCTGTAGTTAGGATTTTTGGTAGTTACAAATTCGCCATTTTTAGTAATACTTCCGTTCCAAAAGTTGGTGCCCGGATTTACTGCATTGCTTACTACGGTGTTGTTTATTTTTACAAAATCACCAGCGGGGTTTGAGGTAGAAGCGCCTAAGTTTGCATCACCTTCCCATGCCATCGTTCCCATAACCGCTTCGTCTGCTAATAGTGGTGTGCTTGGAACGTTTAATCCAGTTAATTGAATGGTTAAGTAAGAAATGTTACCATTGTCATACACTTGAGCAAAACCATCATATAAACGAATGCTGTTGTATGGTTGTGATTGATTTTCATAAGCCACTACAATAACCCAACCACCATATTTACCACCTGTGTTTGAAGTACCAGGGGTTACTGGCAAATTGGCTACGGTATATGTTCCAGCGCCATTCGTGTTTACAAATGCAGTAATATCAACAAAAGATTGATATGCTTTTTCTGTACTAGAAATGGCATACTGATCTACGTTAGTGCTAGGTGTAATAGCATTGAAATATGAGCCAGAGGTTCCTTTGCGAATTTTAATCTTTCTCAATGTATCTGGTGCAGCATCAATAACTGAATTATTGATTTTACCACCCCAATACAATCTCGCAAAACGAATGTTGTTGGTACCTGCAGGCAAAACAAGATTAGCCGAAGAGGAGTTAACTGTTGATGATGAATTATCAATATCTGTGTATTGCATGTTGTTTCCATCATTACCATACTGACTGTTTCCCAATCCACCCACACCATTGTTGGCGTTACTGGTTTGGTTCATGTAGGTGGTGTTAACAGAGTTGTTGTTTCCAGATACCACGTTTAAAATGGTGTTACCAAACATGGTAGTTCCACCTTTAATGTTTTCTGAAAAAACTTGTGCGAATGGACGGATGGCATTTTGTGCAAATGATGTTAAGCATACGATGGCCATCAAGCTCGTGAATAGAGCTGCTTTTTTTGTAGAAGTTGTAAGCATTTTCTTGCGTTTTGAGGTTAATTTGAAAATGGCTCACAGGAGTGTAGGAATAAAATAGAAATTCAGGAGGATAACAGATTATATAAAAAATTATTGGTATTGTGTTGTTGTTGGAAATTCAGGGGTAGTGGAGTAATGAGCGTGATAAAATTCTTCCATAAAAGTAGAAAATTAAAATTAGGATGCAAATAAAATCAAACTTTTTTTAAAATTATTTTTTGATTTTATCCGAAAACACATGTTGAAATTTTTCAACCTTTGGCCTTACAACCATTTGGCAGTAAGGGTTTGAGCCGTTTAATGCGAAATAGTTTTGATGATAATCTTCAGCAGCAAAAAATTTATCATATGGCTCAATGATGGTTACAATCGGGTTCGGATATACGCCAGATTGATCCAATTGGAATTTATAAGCGGTTGCAATTTCCTTTTGTAAATCATCATGATAGAAGATAATGCTTCGATATTGTGTGCCCACATCTCCGCCCTGTCTGTTTAATGTTGTTGGGTCGTGTGTTTTCCAAAATACTTCTAAAATATCTTGGAACGAAATGATATCTGCATCAAATTCAATTTGAAGACACTCTGCATGACCAGTTGTTCCTGCACAAACTGATTTATAATCTGGGTTTTCCATATGACCGCCACTGTAACCGCTTTTTACATCCAATACTCCATTGAGTTGTTTGAAAACAGCTTCTGTACACCAAAAACAGCCATTGCCAATGGTAGCGATTTCTATTCTTTTTTCTGAATGCATTATCTTGCTTTTTTTAATAGAATAAATTAAGGAATAATTCAAACATAAATTTATCCATATTGTTTAAGATTGGAATAAATATTTTTGCATCGCATACGCTTAAAAAATGAAGTTTTTTCCACCCAACACCTTGGCTCAACTCGAATTCGATAAGATAAAAAATCTTGTGGGTTTGCATTGTAAACATGACCATGCCAAAAACAGAATCAACGATCTGCGTATCCATACCAAAAAATCATTCATCGATTCTGATTTGAATCAAACGCATGAATTTAAATTGTTGTTAGATAGTGGACTTTATTTCCCCAATGATTTCTTATCCAATATCTCCAAAGAATTAAAACTAATATCTATACCCGGCGCAATGTTAATGGGTGACCAATGCTTACAAATAAAAAAATTATCCAACAACATCCAGCAAATTTTTAGATGGTTTGATGTCGAAAGAAGAACAGCATATCCCAATTTAGCAACGGTAATTAATGGCTGCTATTACGAAAAAATGATACCGCAATTGATTGATGAAATTATTGATGATGCTGGCGTAGTTAAAGATTCTGCAAGTGAAGATTTAGCGCATATTCGATTAAGCTTGTATAAAAAAAGAAATGAATTAAGAAAGGTATTTGATAAAATTGTGGGCAAACTGAACAAACTTGGTTATTTATCAGAAATAGAAGAGAGCTTTATGAATGGGAGAAGGGTATTGGCTGTTTTTGCCGAACAAAAAAGGATGGTCAAAGGCATTTTACATGCAGAAAGCGATAGTAGAAAAACAACTTTTATAGAGCCAGAAGAAACGACTGGTTTGAACAACGATATTTTTTCTCTAGAAAATGAAGAATCTAAAGAAGTTTACCGCATACTCAGAAAATTAACACAGCAACTCGGTGTGTATGGCGATTTGTTGCAACAATATTACATCATCACCGGAGAATTTGATTTTATAAGAGCCAAAGCAAAATTTGCGCAAGACATCAATGGACAGTTGCCTTTGGTGCACGACAGCGCTATGGTAAAGCTATTCCAAGCCTATCATCCTTTATTGTATTTGTACAATCACAAACTTCAAAAAAAAACCATTCCGGTTGATTTGAGCTTGGATGCCAACAATCGCATTTTGGTCATCAGTGGGCCCAATGCTGGCGGAAAAACCGTAACACTCAAAACGGTAGGGTTGCTGCAAATTATGCTGCAAGCTGGGTTATTGGTTCCCGTTAGTGCAGATAGCGAGATGGGCATTTTCAAACAAATGATGATTCACATCGGGGATACACAGAGCATAGAATTTGAGCTCAGTACCTATTCTGCCCATCTTACCCACATGAAAAATTTCATGGAAATGGCCAATGGTAAGACGCTGTTCTTCATAGATGAATTGGGTAGTGGTAGTGATCCCAATCTGGGTGGCGCCTTTGCTGAAGTCATCATGGAGGAGCTGGCTAAAAAACATGCAATGGGAATTGTTACAACCCATTATCTCAATTTAAAAGTAATGGCCAATAAAGTTGCTGGTGTTTTCAATGGTGCCATGCAATTCGACGAAAAAAATCTATTGCCACTCTACAAACTGAAAGTTGGCTCACCCGGAAGTTCATACACATTCTCTATTGCAGAAAGAATTGGGTTGGACAAAAAACTAATCGACCGAGCACGCAAACTGGTAGATGAAAACCATTTTCAACTCGATAAACTGCTCAATGCTACCGAACAAGATTTGCAGCACCTCACCAAAGAAAAACAACAACTACAAATCTTGTTGAAAGAAAATGAACGGATGAAGAAAGAGATGAACGATATCATCAGCAAGGAAAAGCATCAACAAGAAGTAGAACGCATTCAATTGAACAATAAAATTTCAGAAGAAAAAATCATGTACCTCAAAGACATGGAAAGAAAATTGAAATCGCTGGTTGTAGAATGGAGAAAAGCAGATGACAAAGATGCTGTTGTGAAAATGATTCAGCATTTATTGATGGGTCAAAAAGAAAAATTTCAAACAGAAAAACACCTCAAAAAATGGAATGAAAAATTTGAAGAAATAGGTGGAGAAATTGTTGTTGGGAAAAAAGTTAAAATGAAACAAAACAGACAAGTGGGCATTGTAAAAGAGATCAGAGGTAAAAAAGCCATCTTGCAAGTAGGCGTTGTTCCCATTTCTGTATTGCTAACCGATTTGGTTCCGGTTAAGGAAATTGAACAAAAAGAAGACAATAAAAGTTAAGATTAATTATGGAGTTGGAATGCTTTCCACTTTCAATACTGCATCTAAATTGATGGTTCCAAATACATGCGGAAACAGTTCATTCACAGAAGGAGCCAACTCAAATTTCACTTCAGCAGTTATCGCATTTTCATCAACATGCAACAACAATAAGTCCGGAACGTTTTGATAATAACGTTGAAGTACACCCGCTACTTGATGTTCCTGACTCATGTGTATAAAACCTTCTGTTGCTAAAGAATCAGCTTCAAAAAATCCCTTTTCAATTGCATGGCTCCATGCTGTTTGTGTAGTTACGTGATAGATCATTTGTCGAGCATGTTTTTTAATTGTATCAATTCGTTCATTTTATATCTATTGTTGTCATCATCAAAACATTTACTCAATTCAGAAAGCAACAATGACAATACTTGATGATTTTTTTTTGCTCTAAAATGTGCAGGTTCAGCTGGAATGTCCAATCGCTTAAAATACAATTCAATATCGCTGTGGGTATACATTTGTCCGCTGAGTGGGTCGATATAAAAAACCACTTTTTGTGATGGATGACCGGTAGGATTGGTGATATCAAAATAATCGTCAAAATAACCCAATAAAAATTGTTGTGGTATGTTAAGCGCAGAAACCGGAACATCTAGCAAGTCGCAAAGAATGAGGTAAATGATACCGATGCTGATGCTATTGCCTGTTTTGGTTTCAAGCGTTTTGTTGATTTGAAAATGATCGGGCTTTTGGTAATCGATTTCAATGCCTGTGAGATTGAAATAATTGTATAGTATGCTGTTGATGACACTAATTTTTTCAATTGGTGTTAGATAATTGTTGAGTTCTAACCAAGTATTTCTTCTAATTTTTTCAATCTCCTGCAAAACCAGATTGATGTGTAAATTGGGATGATGGTATTTTGCAATAATGATGGCACCAGAAAGCAAGTTGCCCTCTGCGGTTATCCAATTGGCTATTTCTTCGGTTAAGTCTTTAAAATGTAGTCGATGTATGAGTAGCTCAATTCTTTCTTGTGTAGCTTCAGAGAGTTCGTTTTCCCATAAGTTTTCCAAATTGGGAATGATGTCTTTTCCTAGGGAAACAATATGATCGCTAACGGTTTGAAAAATCTCTTCATCAGGATCTTCAATAAGGGTTAACAATGCTTTTATTTCTTTGCTTTCTTGCAAGTCAGGTATAATTTAGATTCGATGCAATTTCGGAAACTATGCATGCAATCTCATCGATATCTTATCCACAGAAGTGACAAACTTTATCTGCTTAAAAATTAATCGACAAAAACAAACCCACCAAGGAAAAGTATTATTTTGCTTTTTTGGTTGCTGCTTTTTTCTTTGGAGCTGCTTTCTTTTTGGCTGTAGTTTTTTTGTCGAAAGCTTTTGGATCTTGTTGTAGAATCATTTTTTTAATTGTTTCTAAATCAATTACAGCCAATTCTTCTGGCGTGTATTTCCCATTGGCGCCTTGTCCAGTAAGCTTCAGCATTTTTTTGCCAAAACGAATAAACGCGCCCCAACGTCCATTTTCAATAGATATTTTTTCGTCTGGCCATTGTTGAATAAAACGGTTGGATTCTTTTTCAATTTTCTTTTCAATTAATTCATTGCAATCGCTTTGGCTGATGGTGTCAAATTGATATGCTCTAGGAATGTTGATGAATAAATTGTTCCATTTGATGAAAGGGCCAAATCTTCCTTTGCCTTTGGTGATGGGCAATTCATTATAAAATCCGATGGGCGCATCTTCCACTTGTTTAGCGGAGATGATTTCAACGGCTCTTTTCAAATCAACATCTGTTGGTTCTTCGCCTTTTGGTATGGAGACAAATTGTTCACCCCATTTAACATATGGGCCAAAACGACCAATATTAACAGATACTTCCATGCCATCGTGCTCGCCCAAGGTTAGTGGGAGTTTAAATAAATCGAGCGCCTCTTCGAAGCTGATGGTTTCTATACTTTGTGTTGCTTTAAGCTTTGCGAACTTGGGCTTTTCTTCATCTGTTTGAGCACCAATTTGTACCATTGGGCCATATCTACCCATTCTTGCAGTCAAGGGTTTTCCTTCTGCTGTTACACCCAACATGCGTTCACCAACGGCACGTTCTGCTGTTTCTAATGTGTGCGATACGCCAGTATGAAATGGTTGATAAAAATCGTGTACCATTTTATTCCAAACGATTTTTCCTTCCGCAATTTCATCAAACTCTTTTTCGATGTTAGCAGTAAATGAATAATCCATTACACTTTGAAAATGCAAACTCAAAAAATCGGTTACCACCAACCCCAAATCTGTTGGAAATAATTTTGATTTCTCAGCGCCGGTGTTTTCTTGTTCGGTTACTTTTTCTATGCGGTCTTGTTTCAATCGAATGATTCTAAAACTTCTTTTGATGGCTTCCTTGTCTTTCTTTTCAACATAATTTCTTTTGATAATGGTAGAAATAGTAGGAGCGTAAGTACTTGGTCGGCCAATGCCCAATTCTTCCATCTTTTTTACCAGCGATGCTTCTGTATATCGAGCAGAATGCTTGGTGAATTTTTCGGTTGCTGTCATTTGCTGAAATGCCAAAGCTTGTCCAACTGTTAAATTGGGCAAACGACTTTCGCCTTCTTCTTCATTTTCTTCATCATCGTTGCTTTCGAGGTAAACTTTTAAAAATCCGTCGAATTTGAGCACTTCACCCGTAGCTGTCAATTCTTCTTTGTTGGTGCTGATATTAATTTTAGCAGTTGTCTTTTCAAATTCTGCATCGCTCATCTGCGAAGCAATCGTTCGCTTCCAAATCAATTCATACAATCTATTCAAATCCGGGTCATTCACGGTATGATTCTCCATGTAAGTTGGACGAATGGCCTCATGCGCTTCCTGTGCGCTTTCATTTTTATTTTTGTATTTCCTTACCTGCAAATATTTTTCACCATAGCTGCTGTTGATTTCCGTTTTGATAGCATCCATCGCGGTTTCACTCAAATTTACACTGTCTGTTCGCATGTACGTTATCTTTCCACTTTCATATAGTTTTTGAGCGAGCAACATGGTTTTGGTTACGCCATACCCCAATTTTCTGCTGGCTTCTTGTTGTAATGTAGATGTTGTGAAAGGAGCCGCCGGTGTTCTTTTTCCCGGGCGAACTTGAATATCTTTTACAGTGTAGTTTGCACCGATGCAAGTTTGTAAGAAAGTTTCGGCGTCGTTGGCTTGACTGTATTTGTTGCCTTCTGCTTTAAATATAACCGTTTTATTGTTTAAATCTGTAGCAGCTAAACTGGCTTCAACTTTAAAACTTCCAACTGCATTAAACCCGTTGATTTCTCTTTCTTTTTCTACAATCAATTTTACCGCAACACTCTGCACCCGACCAGCACTCAATCCGCCTTTTTGTCCAATTTTACGCCACAATACCGGACTCAATTCAAAGCCCACAATTCTGTCCAATACTCTACGTGCTTGTTGTGCATTCACCAAATTCATATTGATCAATCGTGGTGATTGCACAGCTTTTTGAATAGCTGGTTTTGTAATTTCATGAAACACAATTCTTTTGGTAGTAAGTGGATCCAAATTTAAAACTTCCGCTAAATGCCAGCTGATGCTTTCACCTTCGCGGTCCTCATCGGAAGCCAACCATACTTCATCTGATTTTTTCGCCAATGCCCTCAACTCTTTTACAACCCGCTCTTTTTCATCTGGTATAATATATTTGGGCAAGAAATTATTGTTTATATCTATCCCCATGTCGTTTTTCTCCAGGTCTCTTATATGACCATAGCAACTCTTTACTTCGAAATCTTTTCCCAAGATGCCTTCAATCGTCTTCGCTTTAGCCGGAGACTCCACAATCAATAAGTTCTTTGCCATGTTATATATATTATACGATCAAAAAAACAGTCTGCACCTAGCATTTTTAAGATGCTATTTCGTTGCAATATTAGTTTAAAATTGAAAAAACAATTTTTTTTATCCAAGAGAGCCGTTTCATTTTTTAAATTTTTGAATCAAAAAAATCCAAAATTCATCTGTTATGCACATGCTTAAAATTAGAATAATATCAATGTGCTCAATAGTTTCAAGGCGTTTTAATTTTCAAACGAGGCATACTTTCCACATCATTTGTTTTTTTAATCCGCAACCTTTGTTTTTTTTCGGAATAATATAAATACGCTAGAATAAATTGAAGTTTACATCCAAATTTGTACTTTCATATCAATACAGTTGTCGATAAACTTTTTGTCAACCAAGCAGATTAAACAGATGTTATGCAAGCAGTGATCATAGGTTCTGGGAATGTTGCCACTTTTTTGGGCAGGTTATTCATTCAAAAAGGCGGCAAGGTTTTGCAGGTGGTTAGTAGGAATTTGAATCACGCGCAAAAATTAGCAGTTCAATTGAATTGTAATGTTGATGATTTATCTGGAACAATTGACCCATCGGCAGATGTATATATTATTGCCGTTGCAGACGATGCCATCGAATCGGTTTTAACACATGTACCCAACAACAACAAATTAGTTGTCCATGTTTCTGGAGCTGCATCCATCAATCTACTAAAAAACGTAAGCAACAATTATGGCATCTTGTATCCATTACAAAGTTTGCGAAAAGAAATTGATACGATTCCCGAAATCCCTTTTTTGATAGACGCCAACAATGCCGAAGCATTAGCCCAAATTAAAGATATCGCATCGAAACTTTCAACAATGGTGCACATCGCAACAGATGAAGAAAGAAAAAGACTGCATGTTGCTGCGGTTTTTGTCAACAATTTCACCAATCATTTGTACAGCCAAGCCGCTTATTTCTGTGAAAAAGAAAACATCAATTTCAATCTATTAAAGCCATTGATATTTGAAACGGCTGCTCGACTAGCCCATCTTCATCCAAGAACTTTACAAACTGGCCCAGCAAAAAGAAATGACATTAAAACCTTTCAACAACACCAGGAGATTTTAGCAAATTACCCATCGCTATTGGAGTTGTATAAGACATGTACAGAAAGTATTCAGCAGTTTAACGATAAGGAATAACAATATCTGTTTGTACTTTATAAGGATCTACAATGTTTCCAGCCTCATCAATTGGATTGCCAATGTAAATTTCATAAGAAGGTCCTGCAATTTTCTTGTGGTTTTCTTTGATCCAATCTTTTAAAATTTGATAGGCTTGAACAGTTTCCTCATAAGGCCCATAGTAGTGTGCAACGATAATTCTTGTTCCGCCCAACTTTTTCATGAAAGCGTTCTTGGGAAGTTTCGCTGGTTTTTTGTCTACAGGAATTCCTGCTTCAAAGAAAAATGGTGCTTTTTGACTTTTATACCAAGCCATCGAAGGGCCAGTTTGTTTGATTTTGTTTTTTTTGATGACTACCGCTATTTTTTCATCGTATATCTGCGTGAGCTTCTTACTTAATCGAACGGTGTTGATGGCGCTGTCTTTAAAACACAAAACCCAGTTATTGAGCTCTATGGTGTCGGCAATATTGATAATGGGAACTGCACTTGGGGTGGTGTCTGTTTTACTTTTGGGTTTATCTTTTTTTAAAATGATGGACGGTTTTTCTTTTTCAATTGCTTTGTCATCGCCACAACTAAAAAAAACAATCGACAATAAAAAGCAAATAGACAACAATAGAATTGGGTTGGGTTTCATGGAGATCATATTTGAAGCAATGTAACCAATTTCAATAAATTATGTAGAAATAGGATAATGATTTTATGGAATTGGTAAATTCATGTAGGTTTGTAAATCGAAAATTGAAATATGTATAGCATTACGTTTAAGTTTGAGCAAAAGGGATTAGAGCCAATAACCCTAAACAATATAGAATCAGGACAATCTATTTTAGAGGTTGCCTTAAAAAATGAAATTGAACTGCACCACAATTGTGGCGGAGTTTGTGCATGCAGTACTTGTCATTTGTATGTAGAATTGGGTGAAAACTGTATAGAAGAACTTACAGACAAGGAAGAAGACTTTATCGACAGAGCTGTAAACCCAAGGATAAATTCTCGTTTGGGTTGTCAGTGTTTATTAAATGATGGAGAAGGGTCAATAACAGTTACATTACCCGATCAAACACAATTTTTGGGAGAATAATCAAAAAATATTAGACATGACATTTGAACCACCAATTCATTGGAACGATTACGAAGACATTGCAATGAAATTGCATGAAAGATTTGGCGATGATTTTGGTGAAAGCCAAATTTATCGAATCCGATTTACAGACCTACACAAATGGGTTATGGAGATTCCCAATTTTTCTGGTAAAGCAGAAGAAAGTAATGAAGGACATTTAGAAATGATTCAAAGTTCTTGGGTATACGAGTGGAGAGATGCTAGAAAAGGGTAGTCGCTTGTACTGTTTGAACCAATTGCTTATTTATCATCAACTGATTTTCTTATATGAATGTTTTAGAACGCTTCAAACCAATAAGACTAATCGCCATGGATGTTGATGGTGTGTTGACTGATGGCTCGTTAATACTACTAGACGGCGGTTTGAATGAAACCCGTACGATGAATATCAAAGATGGCTATGCTTTGCAATTGGCTGTAAAAAAAGGTTATCACCTCATCATCATTTCTGGAGCATCCGACGACGGCGCTGTTGTAAATAGAATGAATAAGTTAGGCGTCAAGGATGTGCACATGGGCATTAAAGACAAAGCGCAATTGCTCCATAAGAAAATTAATGAAATGGGATTAACCAAAGAACAAGTACTTTTTATTGGCGATGATATTCCCGATTATAAAGTAATGCATTCTGTTGGATTGGCTTGTTGTCCTGCAGATGCTGTACCAGAAATAAAAAACATTTCCATGTACATTTCTCCTTTTGAAGGGGGAAAAGGATGTGTGAGAGATGTTATTGAAAAAGTGTTGAAACTCAATCATCATTGGGATCTTGATAACGATATCGCATCAAAATAAATAAACCATCCCAAGATGAAAATTGTTAGTGCATTTTTTAGATTGATCAGATGGCCCAACTTGTTTTTTATTGCATTAACACAACTACTTTTTTACCATTGTATAGGCATACTCATACAAGAGCAGCATGTCGTTTTAAATATCGAACAAAGCACAAATCCAATCTACATTTATTTAACCATTGCTGCGTCCGTTTTCATTGCAGCGGCCGGCTATATCATCAACGATTATTTTGATTTGCCCATTGATTATTTGAACAAACCTAGCAAAATTGTCATAGATAAAATCATTAAAAGAAGATGGGGTATTTTATGGCATTTGATCCTATCCGCTGCAGGGCTGGTTTGTAGTTTTTATGTAAGTTTCCAAACAGCACAATGGTTGATTGTGATTGTAAATGCATTGGTGGTTTTATCACTTTGGTTTTATTCCACTCATTTTAAAAAGCGATTGCTCATTGGCAACGTATTGATTTCTGCACTTACGGCCTGGGTAATTTTTGTTGTTTTTTTGTTGTGCAGAAACATCCTCATTCAATTTTATCAATCTAGCATTGATGCGCTTTTTGCCATCAGTCACTTGTTTAAGTTTGCTGTATTGTATGGTGGATTTGCCTTCATCATTACCTTGGTTAGGGAAGTGGTGAAAGACATGGAAGATATGCTTGGTGATGCCGGGTTCGGTTGCCAAACAATGCCCATCAAATGGGGCGTGCCTGTCACAAAAGTTTTTGCGGCGGTATGGATGGTGGTTGCTATTGCCAGTATGGGCATTTTGCAAGTATATGCTTGGTACTTGGGTTGGCGATTGAGTATCTTATATGTGAGTGTAAGCATTATTTTGCCATTGATTTGGATGATTTTTCAGTTAAAGAAAGCCTCAACGCCAAAAGATTATCATCAACTTAGCAACATGCTCAAATGGGTGATGTTGGCCGGCATTTTATCCATGTTGTTTTTCAAATTTTAAATATGATTTCTAAAATTATTTTAGCATCTCAATCGCCAAGAAGAAAGCAACTGCTCGAATGGGCAGAAGTTCCTTTTGAGGTATTGGTGAGTGACGCTCCAGAAACTTACCCAACAGATTTGTCTTTTGAAGAAATTGCAATCCACATCGCTCGCAACAAAGCACAAAAAGTAATGGAGCAACATCAACCGCAATTGCCTGTTTTGGCTGCGGATACCATTGTTGTTTGTGAAGGCAGAATCATTGGAAAACCAACAGACAAAGCAGATGCCATCTCCATTATTCAATTCCTTTCTGGCAAAACACATCAAGTTATAACCGGTGTGTTTGTTCAATTTGACAAGCATTCAAAATCATTTGCAGACACAACAGAAGTTTCTTTTTATCCGTTGACAAATGATCAAATTGAGTTTTATGTAGACAAATATAAACCTTATGACAAGGCCGGCGCTTATGCCATTCAAGAATGGATTGGCGTGGTAGGCATACAATCCATCAAAGGTGATTTTTACAATGTAATGGGATTGCCCGTAAGCAAAGTTGTTCAGCTATTGGCAGCAGAATAACGCGTTCGTTATTGTTTTTTCTTTGTTTTTTATGGGTGATTTTCTTTCACTTTTGAAGTGATAAAGTCTTTTGTTGTGCTTGATAAAGTAATTCTTTTGTATTGGTAAATGTTACATCGGAATTGCTCATCAAACCAACCCTAACCATGGCATTAACAGAGAAATTACTGCACTACATTTGGCAGTATCAATTATTTAATAAGCAGCACCTTAAAACCCAAGAGGAACAATCGTTGCAGATTATCCAACCGGGTCAACTCAATCAAAATCAAGGCCCCGATTTCCTTTCTGCAAAAATAAAAATCGACCAAACCCTTTGGGTAGGCAGCGTTGAAATACACATCAACAGCTCCGATTGGATTACCCATCAGCACAGCCAAGATGAAAATTATAACAATGTCGTTTTACATGTCGTATGGCGCGACGATTGCAAACAAAAACTCCCGTTTTCCACACTTGAAATACAACAGCTCGTGCCCAAATTGTTGTTGGATAAGTATAAAAATTTAATGTTGAATCATGCATTTGTTGCGTGTGAAAATAGCATTGCACAAACGGCATCTATTGTCATCGAGAAATGGAAAGAACGCTTGCTGGTAGAGCGATTGGAGCAAAAAGCTGCTTACATAGATTTGCTATTGAAAAAGTCGAACGGCAATTGGGAAGAATTGAGCTGGTGGGTTATCAGCAGACATTTTGGGGGCAATGTAAATGGCGAAAGTTTTGAACAAATCGCGCAGTCTATTCCTTTAACAATGCTGCTCAAAAATAGGCATTCCCTTTTTCAAATAGAAGCTATTTTATTTGGACAAAGTGGTTTGTTGAGTACTGAATTTAAAGATGAGTATCCCAAAAAATTATTACAGGAATATATCTATCTCAAGAAAAAATACCAACTCCGACAGCCAAAGGTTCAGCTACATTTTCTTCGAATGCGTCCGGCGAATTTCCCAACTATTCGCATAGCACAATTGTCATTGTTTATCCATAAAAACGATATGATTTTATCCAAGATCATATCCACGGAAACGATTCAGGATTTGAAATCATTATTTGAAATAGAAGCGAAAGATTATTGGCACAATCACTATCGCTTTGACGAGTACAGCATTTTAAAACTGAAAAAAATGGGTTCACAATCGATTAACAATTTACTCATCAATGCAATTGTGGTATTGCTTTTTGCTTATGGGTTATATAATCACAACCAAAAACTAAAAGACATTGCAGTAAAATGGTTAGAAGACATTACGCCTGAAGAGAATACCATTATTAACGGCTTTGGACAATTGGGAATAGAAACGCAATCTGCATTCGATTCACAGGCTTTCATTCAATTGAAAACAAAATACTGTGATGAAAAAAAATGTTTAGCCTGCGCTGTTGGCCACTATGTTATCAAACCTACAGATGCTGAGCTTTTACAGCCAATGGTATGTCATTGAAATGTCCATGTCGGGATGTAAACTTTTTTTAACCGGACAGCTATTGCCCACCAACTCCAACAAGTTTTTGGTTTTATCATCTAAACCAAGGTTGGGCATATAAAGTACCAACTCAATTTTTCCAATACGCCTAGGGGTGGAAAACATGGTTTTGGTTACTTCCACTTTTGAGCCTTTTAGGTTTATTTCCATATCGGCAGCTTTGATGCCCATGGTGGTGATGATGCAAGTGGCTAAAGAAACACAAAGTATATCTGTTGGACTAAATCTTTCTCCTTTACCACGATTATCGGTTGGCGCGTCTGTTTCTATAATGGAATGGCTTTGAATATGCTCGCATTCACATCTTAAATCACCTTGATATATGATATTAGCTGTCATGTTGTTGAAAATTTGAGTTTAAAATTGTTTTTGTTGGAAGTATTATCTCATATCGAAAGCTACTTTCTATTAACGTCGTATTTTTACATAAATTTACTATTGTAAATGAAATTCATGGAGAAAATATTTTTATTGATTTGCATTGTCTTGATTGGAAACTGCGCTTGGTCGCAAGACACGGCTACCAACAAGAAACTGACAAGAAGGGAAGAGAAAAACCAGCGCATCAATGCGATTGTCAAACTAGAGGAGGAGGGACAAATTCATTTTAAATCGCATTTTATTGGTGGGTTTAAATTAACTACAGATGGTGCTGGAGCTTTTGTTGAATATGGAAAGGCACAAACCCCCAAAAAGAGTTTATTGTTTCAGTTAGAATTTACCGAGCGCAAGCATCCCAAAGAAGAAAAACTACAAAACGATTATAGTCCTACGGCACCAGTTATTTATGGTAAAATAAATTATTTCTATCCGGTAAAATTGGGCGTACAACAGCAGTTTTTGCTGGGCAACAAAGGAAATAAAAATGGCGTTAGTGTTACAGCTAACTTCGGAGGTGGTATTATTTTAGGTTTATTAAGACCCTATTTGGTTGAGGTAGATAAGGGAAATGATACACTTGTTTTTGTGGGATACAATTCACCCGATAGCAATTATTTTTTAAATGGGCCAATTGTTGGAGGCCCCAGTATCAGTGAAGGTTGGAACAAATTAAAACTGGTTCCAGGTTTTTATATTAAACCATCGCTTCGTTTTGATTATGGCAAATACAATGAAATGGTAAGTGCCATTGAAATTGGATTAACAGCTGAATACTACACAAAAAAAATACAACAAATGATCAACATCAAACAGCATCAATTCTTTTTGAGTGCATATGTTGGTATTGTATTTGGAAAACGGAAGTCGTAGGGAGATACTTGCTGGATATTGGATACTGGATGCTAGATGGGGCACCAAACAAGAAACAACAAACAACTTTTAAACCAGCGAAGCAAATTGAACAAGCTAAGCGAATTAAACATTTTATACAATGTCTTGTGGAACAACAACAGAAGAAAATGCAACTCCTTTAAAAAAACCAAATTGGCTTAGGGTAAAGCTACCAATTGGCGAAGAATATAAACATGTTAGAAGCTTGGTGGATACCCATAAATTGCACACCATTTGCGAAAGCGGCAATTGTCCAAATATGGGCGAATGCTGGGGAGAAGGAACGGCTACCTTTATGATACTTGGAAATATATGCACCAGAAGTTGCGGATTTTGTGCTGTTGCAACCGGACGACCAGATGCAGTAGATTGGGACGAACCTCAGCGTGTAGCCGAAGCCATTCATCTGATGAAAGTAAAACATGCCGTTATTACTTCCGTAGACCGCGATGAATTAAAAGATGCAGGAAGCATTATTTGGTACAACACGATTAAAGCAGTTAAAGCACTCAATCCAACAACTACTTTAGAAACGTTGATTCCAGACTTCAAATCAAACAAAGAACAAATTCAGCGCATCATAGATGCAGCACCAGAAGTGGTTAGTCATAATATTGAAACAACCGAAAGATTAACCCGACAAGTTAGGGTTCAGGCAAAATATTGGCAGAGCATGGAAACCCTCAAAATTTTGAAAGATGGTGGTATGCGAACAAAAAGCGGCATCATGCTTGGTTTGGGAGAAACGAAAACGGAAGTAATTCAAACAATGAAAGACTTACACAACAGTGGCGTTGACGTGGTAACCATTGGTCAATATTTGCAACCAACAAAAAAACATTTACCTGTAGAGCGATTTGTGCATCCCGACGAATTTGCAGAATATAGAGCACTAGGATATCAAATTGGGCTTGATTATGTTGAAAGTGGGCCGTTGGTTCGATCTTCTTATCACAGCGAAAAACATGTTATTCCTGGTTATGGTAAAAACAAATGGCTGCAAGAAATGGAAGACAACGCCTAAAATCAAACAGTTCATTACATCACCAATGCGCTTGCCCCTAGAATGGCTGCATCGGATTCTTTGAGTTCACTGAAAATGATTTTCACTTTATTTTTAAAAATGGGGAGAAGGTTCTCTTCCATGTGTTTGCGTGTTGGGTTCAACAACAAATTGCCGGCTTTGGTTAACCCTCCGAAAAGCACAATGGCTTCGGGAGAAGAAAACATGACAAAATTGGCTAGTGATTCTCCTAGAATTTGGCCAGTAAATTCAAAAATTTCATTGGCAATTGGGTCGCCTTGTATAGCACATTCATAAACGCTTTCGCTGGTTAAATCGTTGATGCTATAATTGCGCAGCAAGGATTCTTTATCTGGATGTAACGTGAGCAATTCTATGGCTGTTTCTCTAAC
>CAIQHJ010000002.1 GCA_903871575.1 uncultured Bacteroidota bacterium | reverse complement strand
TTTTTTCTGATTCCTTCACATCAACCTCTTTAGGTTTTTCTACAACCGGATTTGCATATTTGTCGAACTTCTTAATGGGATAACCTAAGCGAGATAAATTTGGAAGGATTTTAGCACCATTACCTACAATAACAATTCTTGCGTTGTTGGTGTTGAAATAGTTTTTAGAAACCCTTTGAATATCTGCGATGGTTACCGCATTAATTTTTTGTAAGAATTTTTTGTAATAATCTTTAGGCAAGTTGTTGATGAGAATGTTTGATGCATAAGAAGCCGTTCTTTCTGGATCTTCCATACCCAAGGCAAAAGACCCATTGTATTTGGCTTTGGCATTATCCAACTCTTCTTGCGTAATTTTTCCTTCTCTCATATTGGCCATCTCAGCAAGAATTTCTGCTACTGCGCTATCTGCTTTTTCGCTTCTTACTTGTGCGCTGCCAGAAAACTGCGATTGAAATCTCCCGCTACCTACTCTTGAATAACTACCATATGTGAAGCCATGCTTCTCTCTCAAGTTCATGAATAATTTCGCTTCAGCGCCACCGCCCAAAATTTGATTGGCAATCACCAATGCATGATAGTCTGGATTACTCAAAGGGTTGTTGATCAAATTACTCACATTGATTTCTCCTTGAACAGCGGTAGGCAAATCGATAAAATTGATTTCAGTTCCTTTTACGTTTTCAGCATTTGCAATAACTGGCAAAGATAATTTAGGTCCTTTCCAATTGCCAAACGCTTTAATGGCGATTGCTTTTGCAGCTTCTGGCATAATGTCTCCAACAAAAGTTAAATAACTGCGTGAAGGCGAAACATTTTCTTTGTATGCATTTTTGATATCCTCAATGCTCAATCCTTTGATGCTTTCTTCTGTTTCAAATTCGCCCATAGCGCTATTTTTTCCATAGCTTAAAGCGCTTACAACTCTTGCAGAGATAGCTGATGCACTTTTTTCATTGGATTTTAAACCCGTTAATTTTTGTGATTTGATTTTTTCAAAAGATGCTGTAGGGAATGCAGGGTTTTGAATGGCTTCAGCCATCATCATAAATGCTTTGTCGAAATAACGGGTAAGCGCAGATGTAAAGCCACCGCCTTCATTTAAACTTACATCAGCTCCAATTTGATCAATTTCCAAATCGAATTTATCTTTTGGTGTTTTGGTTGTGCCTTCTCCAAGCATTTGGCCCATCATGCCGTTTACGCCTGCTTTTGCACCTTCAACAATTGGACCTCTGTCGATGCTCAAGGTAGCAGCAACTCTTGGTAATTTGTGATTTTCTACAACCAACACCGTAATGCCATTCGGTAAAACGAAAGTCACGGGGTCTTTGATGGTGATGGTCGGAGCGGGGCCTGCTTGCGGCTTTTTACTACGGTCGATTTTCGGTTGTGCCATGGCCGACATTGCAAACAATGAAGCCAAAGTGAAACATATTATTTTATTCATGTGAATTGTTTTGTCTGTTGAAAGATGTATTGATTATTTTTTTGGAAGGTAGTACACCACAACTCTTTGGTTTTTGTTGAGGTATTTTTTAGCTACTTTCTGAATGTCTTCTCTGGTCACTTTTCTTACTTCATCCAATTCTATGTTGATGTAATTGGTGTTCTTGTTGTGGAAGGTATATCCATCAGCCAAATTTTCTGCTACACCCAACATTTTTGCATTTTTACCAATGTAAGCATTTTCATATTGGTTTCTGATTTTTGTAAAATCTGTTTCGCTAATCAGTTCATTTTGCAATTTTACAATTTCAACATCCATATCATTTAACAAAGTATCTAATGCGAAATTTCCGTTTGGCAAAGCATAAGTAATGTATGCGCCATAATCTTCCAAGGCATAATTAAAACATCCTACTTGTAATGCATTCTTTTTATCATCCACCATCTTCTTATACATTCTGCTGCTTTGTCCACCACTCAATACACTTGAAGCCAATTCCAAAGCAATAGATTCTTTATCTGTCATGCCGGGTGTTCTGTATGCAGTCATCACCGCAGGTATTTGGATATTGTTGTCGTAAGCAGTGTCGATGATTTCTTTTGTTATCAAGTCTTCTTTGATGTTTACTTTTTCTACTGGCGCAGCTGCTGGTACTGGACCAAAATATCCTTCCACCAAAGCTTTTGTTTTTTCAATATCTATGTCGCCTGCAATAACCAAAACGGCATTGTTGGGTACATAATATTTTTTATTGAAAGCGATGAATTCTTGTAAAGTTGCAGCGTCTAAATGTTCCATGCTTCCGATGGGAACCCAAGTGTATGGATGTTTGGTGAACACTCTTTTCATGATTTCGCCAATGAAGTTGCCATAAGGTTGGTTATCAACGCGCATGCGCTTCTCTTCTTTAACTACTTCGTTTTGTGTTTTTACACCTATTTCATTAATAACAGGGTGCAACATTCTTTCGCTTTCTAACCATAGGCCTGTTTCTAGTTGGTTGGATGGAAATACTTCATAATAGAAGGTTCTGTCTTGTGTAGTATTGGCGTTGTTTTGTCCGCCATTGCTGCTCACAATTTTCATGAATTCGCCTCTTTTGATGTTTTCGCTACCTTCAAATAGCAAATGCTCAAAAAAGTGTGCAAATCCAGTACGGTTGGTGGTTTCGTTTTTAGAACCCACATGATACATCACAGAAACGGCTACTACCGGAGCCGCATTGTCTTTGTGCAAAACCACATGCAATCCATTTTTTAAATCGTATTCAGTAAAAGCTACTTTCTGAGCTTTTGTTATTGAACTGGCCAAAAGTAGCACCAATGCAATCTTTAAATTTTTCATCATAAAAAAATATTTGTGGCGAAATTAAACAGAAATACTCCATTTCTCCATGAAAATTGGATTAGAAAAATATGAAGTGTATAAATATGTAAAAAGGGGGGATAACTATTGATGGCGTTTCACCATTTCCATCACCTGACTTTCCAATTCGATTTTATAGTTGATGAGTTGTTTTGCGGTGTTTTCGTCAAAACAGGCTATGATTTGAGCCGCCAAAATTCCTGCGTTTTTTGCACCATTGAGTGCAACAGTAGCCACGGGAACGCCTGTAGGCATTTGTAGAATTGATAAAACAGAATCCCATCCATCAATAGAATTAGAGGATTTTACGGGAACACCAATAACAGGCAATATGGTGTTGGCTGCTACCATTCCGGGTAAATGTGCCGCGCCACCCGCACCAGCTATGATCACTTTAAATCCTTTCTCATACGCTGTCTTGGCATACTCAGTCATTCTATCTGGCGTTCTGTGTGCAGAAACAATCGTCATCTCAAACGCTATTCCAAACTTGCTCAAAAGTTCTGCCGCACCTTTCATTACATCCATATCGCTTTCGCTTCCCATGATAATGGCTACTTGTGGATTCATTCTATTTCGTTTTTTCTATTGTAAATTTAAGCACTACGAACAAATAAGCTGTGTTTGATTTGATTGACTTTATGCAACAACTCTTGCTTTTCATGGCTCATGATGGTAACATGCCCCATCTTTCTTCCTGGTTTTGTTTCTTTCTTGCCGTATAAATGCACAAAAACATTGTCCATGTTTAACACATCATTCAATCCTTCGTATTGTGCAGGTCCGCTGTAACCTTCATCTCCCAACAAATTAACCAATGCCGTGGGGGAGATGTTGGCCGTATTGCCCAATGGATAATCCAACATAATTCGCCACAACATATCAAACTGACTGCTAAAATTTCCTTCTATCGTGTGGTGGCCGCTGTTGTGTACGCGGGGTGCGATTTCATTAACCAATACATTTCCATGTACATCGGTAAACATTTCTACTGCAAAAACACCTGGACTATTCAGTTTTTTCACAACGTTGATGGCGATGGCCTCTGCCTTCCAAAATACTTTTTCTGGTATTTGGGCCGGACAAATTTGATAACTGAGTAAATTTAAGGAAGGGTCAAAAACCATATCCACTGGAGGATAAATGGCGGTTTGTCCGGTATTACCAACAGCAATTATGATGGCTATTTCTTGCTTGATGTCCACCATTTTTTCGAGCACGGATGGTGTATCAAAACCTTTTTCAAAGTCTGAGGCTTGTTTCAATATTTGAACCCCTTTGCCATCGTAACCGCCATTACCAATTTTGTGTACAGCGGGTAAAAAAGCAAGATGCTGTTGGAGGTCTGCCGTGGATTCGGTAACGACAAATTCACTGGTAGGAATCTGATGGGTTTGGTAAAACAGCTTTTGTTTTACCTTGTCTTTGATTATTTTTAAAGCGGTAGGATGCGGGTATACTTTTACACCTTCGGCAGCCAATTGTTCCAAGGCTTCGAGGTTAACATTTTCGATTTCAATAGTGATGGCGTCTAACCCTTTTCCAAAAGCATAAACGGCATCGAATTGTGTGATATCACCCTTGGTGAAATGATGACACAAATGAGCCGCAGGGGCTGTTGCATCGTTTTCCATCAAGTATGTTTCAACTGGGTAATTAATTGCCGACTGTAGCAGCATTCTGCCCAATTGCCCTCCGCCTAGAATACCTATTTTTTTCATGCGCACAAATATAATTCTACTTATTTAATATTTAGAAGTAATGTTTGAATTGTAACTTTTTCTCGATTATTTTATGCATTTGGCTTTCTATTTTTTTGGTGCATTTGCATTACCTTTGGCCCGTCAAAATTATTGATGACATGCTATTCGGATGCTATGTAAATTTTACATCAGCACGATGGCTACAAAACGATTATTATGGAACCAACCGTTTCAACTTCAACAGAAAATACAATCGCTGCCGATTTCTTGCCCTTGCACGGAACAGACTTTGTAGAATTTTATGTAGGCAACGCAAAACAAGCGGCACATTTTTACAAAACAGCTTTTGGCTTTCAATCGCTAGCATATGCTGGTCCTGAAACCGGAATGATGGATAAGGTGAGCTATGTCATCAGACAAAATAAACTCACTTTTGTGCTTACAACGCCATTGAAAACAGACAATGAAGTTGCCGATCATATTTACAAACATGGCGACGGCGTGAAGTTTTTGGCCTTGATGGTAGATGATGCTGCAGATGCTTGGCATCAAACAACTTCAAGAGGAGGTAAATCTTATTTGGAGCCAAAGACATTGACTGATGATCATGGAGAAGTGGTGTTGAGTGGCATTCACACATACGGAGATACTGTTCACCTATTTGTAGAACGTAAAAATTACAACGGTATTTTTATGCCGGGCTTTAGGAAATGGGAATCTGCTTATAATCCTTCAGAAACGGGTTTGTTGTACGTAGATCATTGCGTGGGAAATGTAGGATGGAATCAAATGAATCCTTGGGTGAAATTTTACGAAGACGTTATGGGC
>CAIQHJ010000001.1 GCA_903871575.1 uncultured Bacteroidota bacterium | reverse complement strand
GTTGAGAAAATACCGGTAGCAACAAATGATACACCATTGATTACTGACGTAGTAATAGAATAACTTCCGAGTGAGGTAACATTCACATCAATAGTTGCTGTATTCGAAGCATTCATCGCAATGCCTGCTCCATAATTGCCATTTATTAGTGCGCCTGTGCAATCTAAAGTATATACAGCCGGTGGTGCCAAAGCTTGAAACACAACAGAAAATGTACAAGTTGTTCCTGCACCTGATATGGTGTAATTAAAAGTTCCTTCAGCAGTAGGAGTTCCGCTTGCTGTAAGAGTAACTCCGGTGTTGCTTAAAGTTAATAAGCCAGCAGCAGAAAAACTAACACCATTGACTACTGGCGTAGATAATGTATAAGCCCCCGCAGTTGTTACGGTAACATCAACAGAAACTGTGTTGCTGGCAGTTGTAGGCAAGCTGGCCATGTAAACGCCAGTGGGTGTTGCTCCTGTGCAATTGGCACCAGACCCTCCTAGCGTATATACTGCTGTAGGAATGGTATTGTTGGGATCCACCGTGATGTCCAAAATACAAAAGCTGTTGTCGTTATAGGTAATGATAAATGAGCTGATGCCTGCTGCTGTTGGTGTTCCAAATGCTTGCAATTGCACGGTATTAATTCCTGTGTTTCCAAATGTGCCAGATGCATAAAATGAAACGCCATTAACCGTGTCAGACATTATTTCATATGTTCCAACAGAAGTAACATCCACTTGAACGGTTACATAATTATTGGCTGTCATGGCAGAATCTACCTGAAATACTGCATCTGGATTGATCACCATTGGCAAGCAATCACCAGTAAGTGTATCAGCCTTTAAGCTTCCAATTGATGGTGCAGTTAAATCAAAATAAAGTTCCTTTTGGCACGATGAAAAAATGGCCATGGTGATCATAAATAGCAGTAGTGTACAGAATTGTTTCATTTCAATTTTTTTACTAAGTTATAGGTTTTGTGATGGAATTGTGCTGTTGGTATCCGCATCTGTTGCTGATGCTGATTTTTTTTCTCTAAGTTGTTTGAAGAATGTGTTTTGAAAAACAAGGATGGTTATTACTCCTCCGCTAATGGCTGCATCTGCCAAGTTAAAAATGGGTCTAAAAAATTCGAACGGCTCACCGCCCCAAATTGGCATCCATGTAGGAAAGACACCTTTGATAACAGGGAAATAAAGCATATCCACCACATTGCCATGTAAAAAAGCGCCATAGCCTTTGGCAGATAGCAGCGCTAAACCGCCATAACCCATGTAGTCATTCATCTCTGCGTTAAATACCATTCCCTTATCGAAAATCAAACCATAAAAACAGCTATCAATTAAATTCCCCAACGCACCAGCAAAAATCAATGAAGCGCAAAAAATAAATCCGTTGTGGTATCCCTGACGAATAACCCTGCCCAAATAAAAAACACCGAATATAACTGCTCCCATTCTAAATACTGTTAAGGCGATTTTACCCCAGTTGCCACCAAATTTCCAACCATAAGCCATACCTGGATTTTCTACAAAATAGAGATGAAACCATTCCCCAAAAACAGGTCTTGATGTATTTAATTCAAAATTTGTTTTTACATAAAATTTTAATACTTGATCGGCTAAAACAATCAAAGCAATCAGAATAATAGCGTGTACTTTTTTCATAATCTGCAACAAATATAAGTCATGATTGAATGCCACGATTGACCAAGTAAAGGAAAATTAAGCTTCGAAATATACCCGTTTAACCCTTTGTGAAATATTGGTGAGCATTTCGTAGGAAATGGTATCTGCCCAAGATGCCAATTGTGTGATGGGCAATCCCTCTCCAAATACAATTACTTCATCGCCTTCAGCAGCCTCAACGCCGGTAATGTCTATCATTGTCATGTCCATGCAAACGCTCCCCATAACAGGAACCAAAATGCCATTTAACAACATCTTTCCTTTTCCATTTCCCAATGACCTTGGGTAACCATCTGCATAACCGATTCTAACGGTGGCAATGCGACTATCTTTTTCCAAAACCCCTCGTCTGCCATAACCAACTGTTTCTGTTTGATGAAGTTGTTTGATTTGTGCAATGGTGGTTTTTAATGTGGTAACATTTTGTAAAGCGATATTTCCATCTACGCCATATAATCCGATACCCAAACGTACCATATCATATTGCAATTGAGGATGTCTATGAATGGCTGATGTATTTGCCAAGTGTTTGATGAAGGGATAACCAATGCTCGATTGAATGTTGATACACATGCTTTCAAATCGCTTGGCTTGTTCAAGGGTAAATACATCTTGCGACGCAGCATCACTGGCTGCAAGGTGCGACATAACCGATTGAATCACGAGCGTATTATTGGCCGTTAATGTTTGGCAAAGCAAATCCATTTCATCTTCCATCAATCCCAAGCGATGCATGCCGGTATCTAATTTGATGTGTACTGGAAACGAATCAATGTTTTTATGTTGAAGGTATTGTTGAAATGATTTTAAAATGGGAATAGAATAGAGCTCTGGTTCTAATTGATAGGCAACGATATTATCAAAACCAACTTCTGTTGTATTCATAACCATAATGGGTAAACGAACACCAGCTTTTCGCAATTCAACACCTTCATCTGTATAAGCAACAGCGAGATAATCAACTCCTTCTTGTTGAAGTAAGTTTGCAATTTCAAAAGACCCACTTCCATAACTAAATGCTTTTACCATTGCCATTAGTTTCACATCTTTTTCAAGTCCTTGCCGATATTGTTTGAGGTTTTGTCGAATTGCATTTAGATTGACTTCCAATACAGTATCATGCAGTTTTTGCTCTAACAGTTTTAATATTTTTTCGAATTCAAAAATACGGGCTCCTTTTACTAAGATGGTTTCGTTAAAGAAAGCTTGCGTTGGAATGGTTGAAATAAATGATGAAGTGGATGCATGAAATTCAACTTGAGGTGTGGATGTAAAAAAATGGGCATGTGCACAAATGCGTGGGCCAATACCTATCAACCGATGGATTTTTTTTGCGGATAATGCCTCTGCTACTTGTTGATATAATGTATCATCAGACATGTTTGATTGAGCGATATCACTCAAGATAACTGTCTTTTGTACATGATGCGATTGTAAAGAGAGAAAATCCAACGCAATTAAAAACGAATCCCAATCGGCACTGTAACTATCGTTGATGATGGAACATTGATTAATGCCTTGTTTCAATTCGAGTCTCATTTCCAATGAAC